>JAJXVI010000172.1 GCA_021782195.1 bacterium
GTGGCGAAGTCGATCCGACACGCGATCGCACTGGCCGCAAAGCCCGTCTACGTCCACCACAAACTTTGCGCTTCCGCACCCAAGAAGAATCTTGCCCACCTCGCCCAGCCGGTCACGCTCCTTCGTGAGGGCGTCCGCCAGGTAGATACGCCCCAGCTGGTCGGCAGCGCGCCGTTCCTCACGATTGTAATAGCCGCTGAAGCCCGGTATCCAGCGCATCAGTCGCTGGAGAAAGCCTTCCTGTCCCTGGATTCTTGCTCGTACGTCGTCCATGAGCGTCGCTCCAATCGACGCGGCCGCGAAGGCCGCGACACATATCTCTACGGGGAGACCGGACAGTCGGTGATTGTCCTCAATGCCCACAGGCACCCAGCTCCGTCAGCACAATCCAGGGACGGGTTTCCGGCTGCACCCGCCCCCAGATCTCAGTCTGCCACGGGATCATAGTTGGCTTCGTCGTCTTCTTCTCCCTCCCCGAGCAGGCGCGCAAGTACCTCACCCACTCCCCAGCCTGCCAGCAGACCAAAGAACAGGCCCAGCAGCGCGCGGACCAGAGAGATCAGGTACGGTGTGTGCGCGTGCGCAAAGGTGTCGATCACGTCGACCTGCCCCACAGCCACGGCCAGCACCAGCAACCACGTAAAGTCCTTGAAGCGACGCTTCCACAATACGACACCAAGGATCATCCACGCCGGATGCCCCAGTGCAAACTCCTTGAAACGAGGTCGAACCGTCAACACGTTCTCAAGCAGGTTGCGCAGCGCAATCTCAAGATGACTCGCGGCTCCCGCAGGCGCGTTGCCGGTGCGGATGATGTAGAACACGCCGACAGCGAGCATCGCGAGACCCACCAGGACATGCCAGAGCACGACCCGCAGGTTCAGCAACTCCTCCACCGTACGGGGACGCTCCGCCCAGCGCGTCACGTAGAGGAAGAGCACGATCAGCGGCCCGGCGACCATGATCAGCTTGATGCCTCGAAACATGTAGACGCTCAGCATGAACGTCGTGCCCGACATCAAACCTGCCATGTACACGCCACCGACGAGGCTCACCAGCGTGACCAGCAAAAGCCCCGAAGCTGAACGTGCGAGCGCGGAACGGGCGGACGGCGCCGCCTCCAGATCGCGCATCAACAGTGGCAACCCCCGCGACAGGCCGAGCACGGAGAACACGAAAGCCGCCTCAAGCGCCATGCCCGTCGAGACAAGGTACCAGCGATGGGCGATGATGCTCAGGATCGCCAGAACAGGGAGTCCGATGACGATGCCCCACAGCGCTTTGAGAGGCACGGCAAGAAACAGTTCCAGGAACAGGACACCCGCCGCCGCGGCTCCGAGGGTCATGCCCACCAGGAGCAGCGGGTTCGGTACAATGAGCGGAAACGGCTGCGCGCCGGTGAAGACGAGGTTTCGGACCAGCATCGTGAAGATAGGGTTCGCCGTCTCCAGGCTGTGCCGAACGGCCGCCACGAAGTCGAGATTGGTCTGGAACACCGATTCCTGGGGAGCAGCTGACGCAAAGAAGCGCAGATAGAGGACGCGCATGTTGCGCTCGCGCCCGCCGAGTCGGTAGCGGTCAACCACGTCATCCATGGTCATGCGCATCTGCTGAAGAACCGGAATCGACAGCACGCGCACGGTCTGTTCGGGCAGATCCCGTCCGATGGTGAACGAGCCTTTCTGGGCCGCAGCAACGGTCGGAGCCTCAATGTCGCCGAACAGCAGGTGGTCGGCACGCAACGCCGCCACCATCACCTTGAGCGAATTGGGGTACCCGACCACTTCATTCGTGGTTCCCTCGAAAATCACGCCGCGTGGATGCAGCGTCTCCATCAACTGGAAATATTTTTGAACGTCAGCATCCTGAAAGCGCGGACGATTCTCCGGCCGCAACCACACACCGAGCCCGGCCCGTTGCGCCAGGGCGACGGCCCTCGACGAGAATCCCATGCCGCTATCCGAGAGGATGTGCTGCGATGCGAGCACCTCGAGCACTCCCGCGCTGCCATCCTTCGGACGGGCCCGCACAATCACCCGACCCGGCGCCAGGTACAGCGAAAGATAGGCCTGCAGGTCGTCGAGCAGGCGCGGATCGTTGACCAGCAGATAGGTCCGCTCGGGAAACACCGCGGTGGACATCCGCATGGGGCGAACGTCATGGTGGCGGATGGCCCTGCGCATCTCCGCGGAACTGTAGGCCGTGACCTGCCCGCTCCCCACCAGTCGGTCAAGCATCATCTCGGGATACGCAACCGCCGTGACCCCCGCCTGCTTGAGGCTTTGCAACGCCTGCTCCGGAGGAATTCCCTCAGTCTGGCAGAGATCCATCAGTCCGTTGTAGTCGATGACCAGGTCGGTCCCCTTGACGCTGCGCTCCAGAGCCACACGACTGGCCAGGGAAGCGAGGGAACAGAGCAGGCCGAACAGCACGAGCCCCCATAGAAGACGACTGCGACGCACGGGCTAACGACTCAATCCGCGGGTCAGCAGCACCACCTGGGACACCGCACGCACGCCGCGCTGATCACTGGCCGGCGACATCATGAGGTGGTCGGCGGGAATCGGCTCACCGTCCTTGAGCTCTCGGCCCGCCGTCAGGTCGATCAACCCTTCGTGACCGGCACCGACCACCACGGCCTTGCCAGATCTCAACACGAACTGCACGCCCATGTCGAGGCTCACCGTCTGCCCGCCCTGGAGGTTCGTGGCCTGCCAGGAATAGAGGGTTTCCAGGTAGCTGCGCGTGATGATCGGGTCGCCTTTCGACCCGGGCTCGACGGCGAGACTCGTTCGGACAATCGGTACGAGCAACAGCAGCGTCACTGCTACGGCAATAAAGATTCGCTTCATGACTGCTTCTTCTCTTCGGATCTTGACTCAGACCGTCCGGCGTTGCGCTCGATGCTGATACGCGGACGCGGTGCCTTTCCTTTCGGTCGGCGGGAGGCGGTCGCCTCGGGCTCAATTTTCGCTTCGGACCGCGGAGCGTCCGCGACAGGCGCTTCGGACCGCGGAGCGTCCGCGACAGGCGCTTCGGACCGCGGAGCGTCCGCGACAGGCGCTTCGGACCGCGGAGCGTCCGCTTCCGCGGACAGGAAGGGCACAAGGTCGTCGTCCTCGTCCCCCAGGGGGAACACCTGCGCCGACCACGCGGGAAGCCCCGCGGCATCGAGAAGCTGCTCCTGCTCCGCCGCACCCATTGTGGACAGCACGTTTTCGGCTCGCTGCGAGGCGTCGCCCGCTCGCTGCAGGGAGTCCTCGTAGATCCGCCGCCGTTCCTCTGAATCCATCACAAGCCCGGTCTGATAGTACCAGCACGCAGCTTCGCCAACGACGCGGGTTCCCGCAAACGCGATCGAGCCCTTGATGCCAGGGCCAATCGCGGGGACGAAGCCGACGAGTTCCCGCGCAAGCGCGCGCCAGCCAAACGCACCGCCAACAACGGGCGCCATCTCCTTCATTCGCTCGGCCAGGTCCATCTCCCGATCGTACACCGCGGCGATCTGGAGCACCATGCGCAACTGGTTTGCGGTCAGGAAGACGATCTCCGCCGTCACGCCGAGCAGTCCGACGATGGGACCGATGAGCGGGAGACTGTTGGGAAGCGCGGAGGCCATGGCAATCATCAGGTTCTGGCGCGAGGTGCGCGAGACAATGCGTGAGGCCACCAGGTCGCGGAAAACGGGCATTTTTCGGGCCGCGGCCAGGTCATAGCCACCCAGTCCGCGTACGACGGCACGCAACAGCGGACGGGAAGCGTCGGCGGTCAGCTCGTCAACCCAGGTGAAGCTCTCTATCTTGAGCTCGCGTACAATCTCTCCAACCTCATATCGAAGCCACGGTTCGACGCGACCAACCACGCCCCACACGGCACCCACTTTCTTCGGCAGGGCCTCGTGCACGCGATAGATGGCGTCACCCAGCAGATCGGCACGACGCAGGAGTATCACCACGATCTGGCAGTCGTCAAGAATGTGCCAGTGGTTCTCGGCGTCCTCGGGAGGCAGCGGGTGCATGGAAAGCGACGGAAAAGGCATGTGGGAGGGGACGCGGTCCAGCACGACGAGCTGTCGGAAATCGGCCAGCAGGGAGGCGTCGCCTGCCAGTCCGATTCGCAGAGGGGTGCGCGCGATGCGCTCGATGTCGCCTGGCGAGAAACGCGCCATGAACAGGTTTGCGATCATCTTGATGAAGCGGGCATTGCCCGGCAGTGGCCTTATCACGAACAATCAGCCTTCAACCCAGGGTCCACGGAAGGTCCGGTGCATGCCAAGAAAGGATTCCTCCACTTGCGCCGCGTCAGAAGTCAGTCCACGCGGAGGCTCGACGCCACGATCTCGCCATTCCGACAGCCGGGCTTCGGGCGTTCACGTTGCATTCTCTCGCCCCCATGGGGCTTCCTCCCCACGCGAGCCGAGCAGGCAAGAAGCACGTGAACGCTATCGGGAGGCAAACGCGAGCCAGGCGGGTCGAGGGCGCTCGAAAGGCTCGAAAGGCTCGCGAGCGCTCGAAAGGGTCGAGGGCGCTCACAGACGGCCGCCTCAAAACAAAAGAGACCGCGCACAATGCACGCGATCTCGAAAAAGCCCTGGTGGGCGCGAACGGACTTGAACCGCTGACCCCTACGATGTCAACGTAGTGCTCTAACCAACTGAGCTACGCGCCCAGGGACTGGAGGCGACGGGCGGAATCGAACCGCCGTACGCGGTTTTGCAGACCACTGCCTGACCACTCGGCCACGTCGCCGACTTCCCGCCTGACTCAGAGAACCCGACGGGACTTCGGCAGTGAGTGTAGCACATTGCCTTTCCGAGTGCAAGCGTTTCTGAAAACAAAAGCTGGCGGGCGGGTGGAACACGCTCCGTGCGAGCACGGAGCGCGCTCGGCAGCGTCGCGTCACGGACCGGTGAAGATGTTTGCCACGGCCGTGCGAACTGCGGACGGTTCGTGCAGAAAGAACGGATAGCCGCGCCAGAGCGCAGCTTCACGACTCCGCGACGCAGACTCCGCGGCCGTCACGCGATTCTCGATGGCGAGCGCGGAATCTGCCACGAAACGACGCAGCTCGGCGTTCACGCGATAAAGTTCCATGGTCAGCGAACGGCGCGACGGACGACGGGCCGTGGCCAGCGCCGCCATCAGGGCGTGCTTGCGAGACACGAGGTCGGTCAAGGGGTCCACCACGCCGTCCGTCGACGGGCCGCGACAACCGGCGGGGGGGCGGGACGGTTTCGTCAGAAAGCGCTGAGGATTCCACCACATGTCGCGCAGCCGGCGACGCAGGGTCGCCACGTCTTCCTCGTCGGATTGAGGCGGCGTCGTGACGCAGAAGGTGGCTGAAGCCACCGCGTAAGCGCCCAGTGGCGCGTCGAAGAAACGTTGTGCTATCGCCTCGTTGAGACGCTCGTAGTGACCACCGCCAACGCCGTGCACGAACAGGTCGGCCAGGTAGCGCCGAAGGTACATGGTCAGGGTCAGGGCGCGAGGACGCAGTCCGCTCCTTCCTCGCACCAGCATCGCCTGCAGTTGCGACGGCCAGTTTTCCACGTCGCCTTCCTCCAGGCGGCCGTAGGTCGTATCTTTCGACTCGACCTTCCATCCCTGGCCGTCCCGTTCGAGGAAGAGGCCTCCGCGTTCACCGGTCGGATGCACGACCCAGAAAGGGGTCTCCCAGAGCGCATCGCGGCGGCGCAGGTCCGGCATCGGATTGGCGCGCGTCCGAATGGAGTGGGCCACGCGGTATTCGTGCAGACAATCGTTGTGAACGGTCCAGAACTCCTCGAGCCGGCCCAGGATCTCGACCGCCATCGACAGGCGGCCTCAGCGCGCGATAACGGCTGGGTTGCCGGCGTGTTTTCCGTTCGCCGCGGCCCACCAAAGCGCCGTGCCGAGCATCGCGAGCAGCCCCGCGCCCGTCAACG
>JAJXVI010000173.1 GCA_021782195.1 bacterium
GTTTGCTGACCGCAGCGGCTGTATTTTTCGAAAAAGAGACCGACCGCAAGCTGCAGACCTTCCTGCGCCTCCTGGAGCCCGCCATGATCCTCATCATGGGTCTCGTTGTGGGCTTCATCGTGGTCTCGGTGCTCCTGCCAATCTTCCAACTGAACCGACTGGTCCACTGACGGGAGCGCCTTCCTGGCGAACGCTCCTCAGGTCATAGATGTATGGAAGCCATGCCTTCTCACCCGACGGGACCGTCCCTCGCTCCCATCACTCCCTCTCAGCATAACGCTGAGGTTGGGCCTGGGTGAATATCCGATGGAACGGACCCGCTACTCGTACGAATATAAGAACGTACTTATGTGTTCACAGGACGCTCACTGGCAGGGATTGTGATTTGAATCACAAGAGAAGACCTGCCATAAATAAAAACGCGAGCGTCCCAAGAGAGAAGGTACGTTCCAATGAGACGTATACGTGTCCTTGGCCTCGCACTGGCACTGGTGATTCTCGCACTGGCGGTTCCGGCGAGAGTGGAAGCAACCGACGGGTATTTCCCCATCGGTTACGGCGTCACTGCAGAAGGCATGGCCGGCGCAGCAACCGCGGTGACGGGCGACGCCTTTGGCGGCGCGAACAATCCAGCAACAATGGTCTGGGGGGGCGAACAGCTCAACATCGGCGTCGAGTGGTTTCAACCACGTCGTAGCGGCGCGCGATACGGTGCAAATTTCCCCACGATAAACGGAAAAGTCGACAGCGGAAACGACGCTTTCTTTGACGACACCAACAATTTCTTCATCCCATCCATCGGCTACAACCACATGCTTGGCAACGATCTCTCGATCGGCGTGACCGCGTACGGAAATGGCGGCATGGATACCGACTATGACCGCACGAACTTCAACTTCGGACACGGCCCGGCAAACCTGCTCGGTGGCAACGGCAAACTCGGCGTCGACCTGATGCAGTTGATCGTGGCTCCAACGCTCTCGTGGCGCTTTGCGCACAACCAGTCGATCGGCCTCTCGCCTCTGCTGGCCTACCAGCGCTTCAAAGCCGACGGCCTGGGCGCCTTCGCTCCATACTCCGTGGACCCGTCGAACCTGACAAACCGAGGATATGACGACTCTTTCGGGGTCGGCGTGCGACTCGGCTACTATATCCAGCTCACGCCCTGGCTCTCCGCCGGCGCCGCCTGGTCGAGTCGCGTGTCGATGTCACGGCTCACCAAGTACAGCGGGCTTTTCGCACAGCACGGCTCGTTCGATCTTCCGGAGAACTACAACGTGGGGATCGCGGTGCGCCCGGACAACGACTGGCTGCTCGCCCTGGACTACCAGCACATCGCATACAGCCAGGTCCATTCCGTGGGCGACCCGCTCTCCAAACTGATGCAGGGCAACCTGCTGGGGAGTGACAACGGCCCCGGTTTCGGATGGCACGACGTCGACGCCATCAAGTTTGGTGTCCAGTACAAGGTCAGCAAGCAGTGGACCGTCCGCGCGGGATACGCTCACTGCAACAATCCGGTGACCCCGGACAACGTCACGATCAACCTGATCGCACCGGGCGTCACCAGCGACCACATGACCCTCGGCGTGAGTTACAACATCGGCCACGATCAGACCCTCACCGGTGCGTACGTGCACGAATTCCAGAACCCCCTGAGCGGACCGTCCTTCTTCAACACCCCCGGTCAGATCACAGGCGCAACGGAAACCGCACAGATGTACCAGGACTCGTTCGCAGTCGAGTACAGCACGAAACTGTAGGCAACTGCAGGCAACGCTACCAGATAGCACGCAATCGGTCAGCAAAATCGGCCAGCGAGACGACCGCAACCCCCTCCAGGAGGGCAGCGGCACGCTCGCTGGCCGTGTTGTATCCCCAATCGGCCAGCACCCGGTGCACGCCCAGTTCGGAGACCCCACGCAGATTCTCCAGCAGGTCCTCGACAAACACCATGTCGGCCATGGCGACTCCAAAGTGCTCGCCTATCGCGCGTAGATGCACCCGCTTGTCCAGACTCACCTCACGCCCGTACACGCAGATACCCCTGACACCCGCGTGCTCGAGCAACAACGTGGCAGAAGGCGCATCCTTCGTCGTCGCCACCGCCACGGCACGGGCCTCGGAAGTAAGCTCGGAAACCTGCTCGACCACACCAGGAAACGGTCGTTGCAAGGCCAGCCAGCGTTCCGTATCGTCGTCACGCATCCTTGAGCGGCTCGCGTAGAAAGCCTCCACAAACCTGGCCGCCTCGGCCCCGCCCTCGAATCGCACGCGCTCCGCTCGAAACGCGTCCGCCGACCAGTGGCCGGGCTCCGAAGTCACGTCGGTCACGAGGGCCTGAAAAAGCACGTAGAAATCGTGACCGTCGCGACACTGCCACCGCCCCTCGCGGAAGCGTTCACGCGCTCCTGCATACGCCAACGTGGGCTTCCCATGCAACAGGGTCCAGGCGTTCCACGCCTGTTCGAACGCCTCGTCGACGCTGTCCCACACGACACCGTCGAAATCCAGAACAATCACGCGATTCTTCAAACTCACCGCAGACATCTCACTCTCACCGCAGACATATCACTCCCATCGCAGACATCTCCCGTGTCAGGGATTCTCCGCAGATACCGAGTGCCCCGGCCCTGCCTCTCGGAAGGCGCGCCGACCCTCCGGACGAGGCAGGGTGAACGAAAAACGGCTCCCCTTGCCTTCCCCATCGCTACGCGCCCAGATTCTTCCGCCCAGTCGCTCGACGATCTGCCGAGCAATGGACAGTCCGAGTCCGGTTCCCCCCTTCTCGCGCGTACGGGCTTTGTCGACCCGATAGAATCGGGCGAAAATTCTCTCGAGGTCGTCCTCTGGAATCCCGATACCCTGGTCCGTCACATCAACCCGACACATCATGTCCACCGTTCGGACGTCCACACGGATCGTTGAATCCGAGGGCGAATAGCGCAGCGCGTTATCGAGCAGGTTCACAACCACCTGCTCGACCCTGTCCGCGTCACCCGTGGCGAAAATGCGTCGAGGCCCCACGCTTCCCCCACCCTCGCCTGCCAGATGCGACGCCTCCCCACCCGCAATGCGCACCTCCAGAGCCACGCGTTGATTCTGGGCGCGTGGCAGGATGTTCTCCACGGCTTCCCCCACGAGTGCCCCCAGATCAAAATCACGAACATCCATCTTGACGACACCCGACTCGATTTTCGACAGGCTCAGGAGATCGCGAACAAGACGTGTCATCCGGTCGACCTCGCGCCCGATGGATGCCAGGAACCGCACGCCTTCAGCCTCCTCGAGCGCACCGTCGAGAAGCACTTCCGCCAGCCCCTTGATCGAAGCCAGCGGCGTCTTGAGTTCGTGCGAGACGTCTGAAACAAACTCGCTCTTCAGCTCCGAAAGACGACGCAGCTCCGTGATGTCGTGGAGAATCACGACATAGCCTGCCAGTTCCCCCTGTTCAGAGGAAATCGGTGAATAGATAACGCGCGCCACGCGGCCCGCCGCGAGCGAGATCTCCTCTCGTACCTCCTCGCTGGCCTGGACGGCACGCACCAACCCCTCGCGCAGTACACGCTCGGCGGCCGGCATCTCCGAGACCGCCAACCGCCAACCACGCTCCGCGGCCTCCCGCTCCGAACCTTCGACGGGCGCAGGATCGCGCCGCAGCATCTCGACGGCAGAAGGGTTCATGACCAGCACGTTCCCCTTCAGATCCATCATCAGGACGCCGTCCGCCATGTTTGCAAGAACCGCCGCCAGCTTGTTCTTCTCCTCCAGGACGAGATCGGTTGACGCATTCAATTGACGCGCCATGTAGTTGAAGCGCATTCCGAGTTCGCCCACCTCGTTCATCCGCGAAGTGGGAACCTGGATGTCAAGGTCTCCCCTCGCGAGCCGATCGGCAGCATGCGAAATGCTGCGAAGCGGTTGCGTGATGTAGTAGGACACAAACAGGGACAGCAGGCTGCTGATGACCAGCGAGACAAACGTACCGAGCAGGAACAGCTTGAGCAGGCTATGCAGGGTGCGGCGGATGTATGTAGAGGGGGTGCTGACAAATACAACGGCCTCAACGGACTCCTGGTCACCGGTCTCCCCGGGCCCGGGCGGACGGCGCACAAACACCGGATAGGCCAGCGAAACTTCCAACAGCCCGGGATCCAGCGGATCGGGCTCGCTCAGGCGCTGATCACGCCCGGCAAACGCGGCCTGGATGGCTCCCTGCTCATTCCGGTTGAGCGCCCCTCCTTCACCCGCCTCCACCACGATCTGCCCGTCGGAACCGACAACGCGCAGGCGACTCCCATTCTGCCATGCAAGCCGCTGGGAAAGCTGCCACAGGTGTCGTCGCGCAGCCTCGGTGACCGGCCCTTCCTCCAGGTAGGTTGCCCAGGCGCCCGCCAGCAACATGGACTGATGACGCACGCTCGTCTGCAACTGAATCTGGAGACTCGACTCGAGTTCGCTGAGCATGTAGAAACCGAGAATGCCCATCGAACAGAGGACCACAACGATGTAGGAGGCCGTCAGTTGCCACGCAAGTTTACGAAACATTGCGCCAAAATGACGGCGTCAACGACCTGCGCCTGCCGCCTGGCTCGATGAAAGCGGCCCGCTTGGCCACGGGGGGAGAAGAGACAACCCCCAGCGCGCAAAATTCCACGAACGTGAGCGTCACACCGCAAACGACGAACAGGGCCGATTCACGGCTCATCCCTCTTGGAGCGAGACCGTGATCGCGGGCCTCGCGGTTGGTTCGTCGGGACGTTGGAACAGATACCCCGCCCCTCGCACGGTAATGATGTAGCGAGGGCCCGCGGGATCACACTCGATCTTCTCTCGCAAGCGGGCAATGGTCACGTTGACGATGCGGTCCTCTCCGCAGTAATCATATCCCCACACGTTGCTGAGCAGGCTCTCGCGCGTCACAACCTTGTTCACGTTCTGCGCAAGATGGCTCAGCACGTCAAATTCACGTGGCGTCAACTCAATTCTGCGCCCCGCAAGATGCACCTCGCGGCGATCGAAGTTCACCACAATGTCTCCCACGTGCATCTCGTTGGTCGCCTGCGCCTGGACGCTCTTCATTCGCCGCCTCAAGTGCGCACGCACCCGGGCAACAAGCTCACGCGGACTGAACGGTTTCGTCAGATAGTCATCGGCCCCAACCTCGAGCCCGACCACCTTATCGACCTCGTCGTCCTTGGCCGTGACCATGATGATCGGCATGCCGAGTTCCACGCAGATGATCTTGCACACCTCGTATCCGTCGAGACGGGGCAGCATCACGTCAAGCACCACGAGGTCCGGCTTCTCCTTGCGGGCCAGTCGCAGGGCCTCTTCACCGTCCATCGCAGTGGATACCTGGTAACCCGCTTTCTCGAGACTGTAGCGAATCACATCCACCATGCTCTGCTCGTCGTCAACGACCAGGATCTTCTGCATACTTCAACACCCTGCACCGCGCCCCATGCCAAGTGGCACGGGCGCCCTCATAGTGATCGCTATCGGGCTCGCCATCGATGCCTTCGGCTGCATTAGGACAATGATCCAGGACGCGCGAAACTCTCGCACCCCGGGCACGAGAGCCGCGCGAGACCAGGCGGTCCATCCGGCCTACCTGGCCTTCTCTGCACTTGCAACGGGTTTCTTTCCAGCACGGGGCCGCGACACAAGAAGCGTCCTGTATTTTCCTACCCAGTTCGAAGAAATTCCAAGAGCATTCAATACAGGTCGCACGGGAAAGATCACGCGTCCCTGGAACACGCGGACGGGTCCGCACAACGTGGTCTCTCTCTCCTTTGCGGTGCCGGCGCGAACAGGTCTGCCAGCAACCGAACGGTGGGACGTCGCGGCGGCGGAAGGCGCGGACGTCGCGGCGGCGGACGGCGCGGACGTCCCCG
>JAJXVI010000174.1 GCA_021782195.1 bacterium
GCCCGGAGCGGCTTCGGTCATCTGTATGAACTGTCGGGGGCGGCGCTGGTGCGAGAGTCGGTTCGTGCGCAGGACCTGGTGAACCGATGGGAGACGGAAGAGGAGTCCCGTCCCCGCGGGGGACGCTTTCTCGGGCTTGCGATGGAGCCACGGGCACACGAGTTCATTCTTGGCGTCTGGCAGGACCCACGCTTTCGCGCGGTGCTCGGGGACCTGCGCAACCGATTGACCGATGAGCGCTGGCTGTCTGCGCTGATGTTCGTGACCGCGAAACTGCTTGAGCAGTGTGATTCGCTGGAGATGTCCCAGAACATCCACGTCCCTCTCGTGACCGACGACGAGATCCTGGCTTTTCGAGGGCGAGTTCCCTATTACGAGTATCTGGATCCGCCCGACAACGTGGAAGAGCGGGTCAACCGCTACTGTTTCTTCAAGGCGCTTGACATCCTGGAAGCTCAGTTCGAGCCTTCTGACCGGCTGCATCTGCAGCCCGGGGTCGTGACGTCCTTGCGAGACAAGCCTGCGAAGGGCGACTAGCAACCCGCAGACTGCTGGGAGGTAGATGCGATCTGATGGCGACACTGTGTGTTCGTGATGTGATGTCGAAAGACGTCGTGACGGTCCGGCCGGACGCGCCGGTCAGCGAAGTGGTGACGCTGCTCTGTGCTCACCGGATCGGTGGGATGCCGGTGGTTGACGAGGAAGGACGCGTTCTGGGCATGGTGACCGAGAGCGATCTCATGATTCGGGTCTCCGGTCCGCACGTTCCGGCCCACATCGAGCTGCTGGGCAGCGTGATCTACCTTGAGAGTCCGCACGACATGAAGGAGCACCTGCGCAAAGCGCTCGGCGCCACCGCGCGCGACCTGATGTCTTCCGACCCGGTGGTCGTCTCGGAGGACATGACGGTGCGCGACGTTGCCGACCTCATGGTGACCCGTCACTGCGCCCGCCTGCCAGTGATGCGCGAGGGGCGCCTGGTCGGCATCCTGACGCGCCACGATATTTTGTCGAGTTTACAGTGATGTTGCACGTGGCGCTGACCACTGGAGTCTACGAAAAGGCGCGCAAGCCGTACGTCGCGGCACTTCGGGCTGCCGGGTTTCACGTTGTGGTGAGAAGTTCCGCGACGGTTCTTGACCATCACGAGGAAGCGGCGCGCGAACTGCTTGACGGGGCCGGCGCTCTGCTGCTGCCCGGTGGAGGGGACATCGACCCCGCGCTGCTTGGTGCCGGTGAACCCCACCCCACCCTGTCGAAGACGGACCCGAACCGGGATCTTTTCGAGCGTGCGGCCTTCCTGCATGCCTGGCGTGCGCGGTTACCGGTACTCGGCATCTGTCGCGGAATGCAGGTAATGAACTGGGCGCTGGGCGGAACCCTTTATGCCGATATCGATGACTGTGTCGATCCCCGAGGCGTCCCGAAGAGGCATCAACAGACGTCGATGGGGTATGACAGGAAGGCGTGTACCCACTCAATGCTTGTTGAGCGCGGATCACTTCTGCATTCCGTGCTGGGTATCGAGGAACTTTCTGTGAACAGCATCCATCATCAGGCACTCTGTCGGGTTGCAGCGCCCCTCAGAGTCAGCGGCCGCGCTCCGGATGGGGTGTTGGAGGCGGTGGAGGCGCCTGATCGCCCGTTTGTTCTCGGGGTTCAGTTTCACCCGGAGGAACTCTGGCAGCAGGACGCGATTTTCTTGCGACTCTTTGAGCATCTTGCCTGGCATGTGAGGCAGTAGCCCCGTTCGCCCCATGCAACGGGAGGCGCCCGCGCGTCGTTTGGATGGCGTTCAAAGGTGTGACGCGGCGTAGGAACCGTCGTGGCAGGCTTCGAAACAATCCAGGTGCTACGTTCAGTTTTGCTTCAATGTCGGCGGCCCTCCCATCGGGCAGGGCGTCTCACGCGAACATCGCTCCCAGGGATTGCATTCATCGCCCTGCTGTTCCTGACCCTCACCCGGGGGGCGTCCGCCGTTCCTCCTCCCTCTCTGGCACCAACCAAGGCGCCCACGGTACACAACTATGCAATGTACCTGAAGAAGCCTTCCAGCCTTGGATTTGCGCCGGACCAGACCTACTTCGAGTCAATGCTTGTGCGACTCGAACAGGACCACGTCGATCATCCCACCACGAAGGAACTCTACATCGGCGTTGTCAAGGAAGTGAGCGCATTGCTCAAGGACGCGAAGATTTCTTCGGTCAAGCTGCACGCGCTTGCCATCAACCAGTCGCTTCCGACCGACATCATCAATCTCTATGGGGACCGAATCGACCCGCACCTTTTGTGGTATGCGATGATCAACGGCTTGTTCCTGGGCACGGGAGATCGCTTCACAAACTTCTGGACCCCTGCGGAATACAAGGCCCTCAATCAGGTCATGCATCAGAGCCTGGCCGGCACGGGAATGCTTCTGGGTGTAGAGCACACCACGCTGGTCGTGGTCGAGGTTTTTGACGGGGCACCGGCCGAAAAAGCGGGTATCCGCGCCGGCGACGAGATCGTCGAAATCAATGGAAAGACCACGAAGGGCATGAACCCGGAACTGGCTGCTTCGCTGATTCGCGGAAAGCCGGGGACATCGGTCACGCTCACTCTCTACCGCAAAGGTGGCGCGGCGAAGGGATTTTCGGTGCACGTCGTGCGTGCCAGGATCGTCGTGCCTTCGGTGTCGCACCGTATGCTCCCAGACCACATCGGCTACATGCGCCTTCGCATCTTCGCTTCGCACACGGTGACCGAGGTTCGCAAGGCCCTCGACGATCTTCAGAAGCACGGCGCACGCGCGCTTGTCATCGACCTCCGCTACAATCCCGGAGGCTACATGATGGACGCACTTGGAATCTGCTCCATGTTTGCGCGTCCCGGCAGCAAGGTGCTGGTAACCGTCGACAGTAGCGGCGTCCATCACATCGTGCGTACAACGAACATGGAACCGGCTTTCCCAAAGATCGGATCTGGCGGCGTATCGGAGACAGATCTTCCCATCGTGATGCTGGTCAACGGTTACAGTGCCAGCGCATCTGAAATCACGGCGGGCTGCTTCCAGGACAACCATCTGGCAACCCTGGTTGGTGAAAAGACTTTTGGCAAGGGATGTGCTCAGGAGGTCCTGCCGCTCCCCCAGGGAGCCGGATGCAAGATCACCGTGGAATACTTCCTCACGCCCGACGGACATCGCGTCCAGAATCGTGGCATCGAGCCAAACGTGAGGGTGGCGATGCCTCTTCGCCCGCTTGGTAGACAGATCAAGGACGTACAACTGCAAAAGGCGATCCAGATTCTTCGCAGTTCGCTTGCTGCTTCTGCGAAGGCGACCGTGCACTGACCTTCCCGGTCAGACACACGCCCACCGTGCCCGAACGAAGGTCGCGTCACCTCTGGGTGCACGCGACCTTTCTTCGGGTGTGGGGCGGGGCTTACGGAGTTGCTCACTTCTGTCATGCCTGCAGTGAGGGTCACCCTGTTTTCGCCTGCTTGCGTCGGCTCATGCGGATTTGATATCATGGCCTTATGAATAAAAGTACAGCACCTGCCAGGCGCGAGTCAGTGAGGAAGTCGCACGCTGTGCGCGTGAAAAATTCTCCTTCCTCCACGCGCGGCGGGAAAACCAAGAAGCCGTCCCGCCGGAATGCGGCCTGGGGCGCGCGCCGACCCGACCGTCCGCTTCATCCCCCCACCCCTGTTGACGAGATGGCGGGCCTGGTCATCATCATGGCCGCCATTCTGGTAGCGGTGCTTGCCATTGCGCCGGCCAGTGTGGGTGCGCTGGCTCCTTTCGGACTGTGGTTGAGAGGGGCGCTTGGGCTCGGTGGCGTCATCCTGGCGGCTTTTGTGTTGTTCATCGGGATGGAGGCGTTCATCCCGCATCAGGCCCTGGGCGTTCCGTTGCTCGGGCTTTCCCTGACCATTCTTTTTGCCTGTCTGGAAGGCCTGGCGGACCTCATGGGCGGACAGGGAGGGCAGTTGGGTCGCATCGTGACCTCCAACCTCCGGAGTGCCGCCGGTACTCCGGGTGCGTGGATCGTGATACTGACGGTTGGATTGCTTGACATCCAGTGGATTACGCGGGTCTCCCTGCGCGGACCCGCGCGGTTCCTGATGCTTCCTGTTCGCGTCGGATGGCGACTCCTACGGCTTGTGTACCGCCTGGGAACCGCGGGACTGGTCGCTGTGTGGGGTGGTCTCTGGCGACTGACGGATGATCTGCTCAGCCCCGCAGACTCCGGGGAGCCTTCCGTGGTCGCTGAGGGACGAGACTTCGTACCACCCGTGACGGTCCGGAGCGCGGCTGCACGTCCCGCGCCCGAAGGGCGTCAGGCCGCTGCACCCGACCGTCCCGTGGAGCGTCGTCCCCCCCAACCGCCACGTCCCCCAGAGGTCCACAAGGCGGAGCTTCCGTTGCGTGGCAGCCCGTCGGTCACTTTTCCCGAGTTTCCCGAGCAGAAGGACGCCTGCGATACGCCCGCCGAGACGCTGCAACCCACGTCCCGCACGGTGCGACCCCGCGGACGCGACGGATCCGACCGCGTCGCCACGTCCCGTGCCGGATCGCGCAAGTCCGCCGACCCTCCGGAAATGCCAAAGCCCCTGGTGGACGCGGTTCCCGAGTTTGACGACGAGCCGACGATTCCCGGCTACGAGGACGACGAGCCGCCGTTCGACCTCGACCCTTCCGCGTCGGGCATTCGACCCGCGGTTTCAGGTTCGCCCGGGGACCCGGAACCCGTGTTCACCGACGATTCGGACGCTGACGATGCGTCCGGCGATACGGCGACTGACGTCATCACCCAGGCCTGGCGCGCGCAGGAGTCACCGGGGGTTCAGCCCCTTTCGATACCGTTTGTCGCACCGCCACACCGCCAGGAACCCACACGCCCGCGCGCCATCGCCTATCGCCTTCCACCGGTCGAGTTGCTCACGAGCGGGGGCGTGTCGGTAGGAAACGAGAGTGCGCTCGACTTTTCGCGTGTCATTGTCGAGACCCTCAACAGTTTTGGGGTCGCGACGCGCATCGTCAACGTTGAGAAGGGACCGACGGTGACGCGATATGAGTTGCAGCCGGCGCGCGGCGTCAAGGTCAGCAAGATTACCTCGTTGAGCAATGACATCGCGCTGGCGCTGGCGGCCCAGTCCATCCGGATTGAGGCTCCGATTCCCGGGAAGTCGGCGATCGGCATCGAGGTTCCCAACTCTCGGGTCGACGCCGTTCCGATGCGTGAGATCATTGAAAGCCCTGGCTTCGGGAAGGGCCAGGGCTGCATGCTGGCGCTCGGAAAGGATATTTCCGGGCGAGCTGTGCTTGCCGACCTCCTGCGCATGCCCCATCTCTTGATCGCGGGCGCGACGGGCTCCGGAAAGTCGGTGTGTCTGAACACGGTGATCGTCAGCATTCTCTATCGCTTCACTCCGCAACAGGTGCAGATGGTCATGGTCGATCCCAAGCGCGTGGAACTTTCCATTTTTGAAGGCATCCCGCATCTGGCGAACACCAACGCGAACGCAGCCAGTCGTATCGTCAAGGACGCCAAGACGGGTACGCTCGTTCTCAAGCAGGCGACCGAGATCATGAACCAGCGTTTTGAGCTGCTTTCCCAGAACCGCGTGCGTAACATTGCGGAGTACAATGCGAAGGTCGCGACGCCGATGCCCTACCTGGTCATCATTGTTGACGAACTTGCCCAGTTGATGCAGATTTCCGCGCGTTCAGTCGAAGGATATCTGCAAGAACTTGCCCAGATGGGGCGAGCGGCCGGAATCCACCTGATCCTGGCGACGCAGCGTCCCTCGGTCGACGTGCTGACCGGCACGATCAAGAGCAATTTTCCCGCGCGAATCGCTTTTGCCGTGTCCGCGCAGGTCGACTCGCGCACGATT
>JAJXVI010000175.1 GCA_021782195.1 bacterium
ATGAATGTCGCTCCACGTCACGAGGTGCACGAGACGCGCGTGCATCGGCTTTGCCCTGGCGGCCACTGCAATCGCCAGGAAGGCAATCGCCACGCTCACTGCAAGAGTACGAATCTTCACTTTTCAGTCTCCTCACAGGTTCACAGGTCTACCCATCTGGTTCTCACGTCAAACGACCCGGGTCCTCCCGGTCACATCACGCACAGCGCGTCAGACGGGCGGAGAAACACCATCCGGTCCGGGCTCACAGAAACGATAGCCAAGCCCGCGCTCATTCAGGATGTACCTGGGATGCGCGGGATCGGACTCCAGCTTCTTGCGCAGGTACGTCACGTACAGACGCAACAACTGGATGTCGTCACGATACTCCGGTCCCCAGACCCGCGACAGCAACGTCTCGTGGGTCTGCAAGCGTCCGGGCTGGCTCATGAGCTGTGCCAGAAGCTTGAATTCGGTCGGACGCAAGCGAACGGGCTCTCCTCGCGCGATGACACGACGACGATCGAAATCCACGCTCAGCCCCTCGGCAAGGGCAACTGTTCGATTCGACGGCAACGGTGGCACGGCCTCGGTGCGGCGCAAGACCGCACGCACCCTTCCGACAAGTTCTCGATGATTGAAAGGCTTGCCAATGTAATCGTCAGCCCCGAGTTCCAGGCCGCGGACACGGTCCTCGTCACGGTTCTGGACGGTCAGCATGACAACGGGCACGTTCGAACCTTCCCGCAAATGCTTCAACACGTCAAACCCCGACATGTCGGGCAGATTGACGTCGAGAACGACCAGGTCAGGCCCGATGGCACGGTGCCGACGTAATCCTTCCTCTCCGTCAGTTGCCCCAAACACCACCAGACCGGCCGTCTCAAGGGCAGTCTGCACGAGATCGAACACGTGTGGGTCGTCCTCCACCACAAGGATGCGACGCCCCTCAAGAGAGTTGCTCATACGCTCCAGGGTACCGTAAAGTAGAATCGTGCCCCGCCAGTCGCCGACCGGTCTACGCCGATTCGCCCGCCGTGGGCCCGGACAATGGATCGCGCAATGAAAAGACCCAACCCGGCGCCCTGCGCCCGCGTTGCGCCCGAGCCACGCGCAAAAGCGTGAAAGACGCGTTCGGAATCTGCGAGGTCGAGACCCGGGCCGTTATCATCCACGTCAATCTCCAGTTCGCGATCGCGGACCCGCATGCTCACCCGCACGCGAGGGGCAGGTTCGTCGCCGCCTCCTCCTCGCACAGAGTACTTGATGGCATTCTCAATCAGGTTGGTCACAACCTGTTCAACTTTCTCTGCATCAACTGTCACCAGGGGGGCGTTCGCCGGCACCTGCGCCTCGAGTCTGCACCCACGGGCAGTGGCAAGCGGAGCCAGTTTCTCAACCCAGTGGCCCAGCAACTCGTGAAGCGCCGTGGGTTCGAGGTTCAGGGCCAGTCCACCGGCCTCCAGTTGCGTCGCGAACATGAGTTGCCTGACCATACGTTCGAGGCGACAGCCTTCCTCGTAGATGATGGCCGCTTTCTGGCGCATCTCCTCTTGCGTAAAGGGTACGGCATCATCACTGAGCATCCCGCTGAACCCCTTGATAACCGCTATCGGAGTCTGCAGTTCGTGACTGACCCCCGAGAGGAATACACGCTCCAGGCGCTCCTTCTCCTTGCGAGCCCCGATATCGCGGACCGTCATGGCCCAACCCAGCGTGCTTGCCCGGCTCTCATCCAGGAGTGTGATTGTGGTCACCTCGACGTCGACCCACTCTCCCTCACGCGAGCAGAGCACCGCCTCACGGGGGGCCGAACCGGCGTTCGAGACGTCGTCTGGAGATTTGCTGTCGGAAAACAGGCGGATCCCATCGACCGATTCACGGTCGCATCGCAAAACAAATACGTCAGACACGGCGCGCCCGACCGCCTCTTCAAGACCCCAGCCCGAAAGGCGCTCCATCGCCGGATTGAATCCCAGGATACGTCCCCCACCGTCCACAAACACGATGCCGCTCGCGTGCTGGGAAACGATGGCCTCCAACCACTTACGTTCCGTGAGCAGGCGCTGCAGCAAGCGGGCATTTCGCTCCACCGCCTCGGCCTCGTCAAGTCGCAGGCTGTACACACCCGGCGTCTGCTGGAGCAGACCTGTGGCATTTGACGAGTGGAGCAGGCACAGAACGCCAATCGAACGCTCGTGGAAGCGCACCGGAACAGCAAGAACCCCCACCGCGTCGAGACCGGCCCGCTGGGCTGCCAGCCTCACCTGTTCCTCGACCAGGGGAAGCAGGTGGCTGTACGGGCCCCGCAGCGCAACGTCCGGAGACACGAGCAGCCTCTCCAGGACGCCGGTGGCCGAGGAATCGATGTTGTAGCAGGTGGTGTGCGCTCCATCTTCAAGGTTGGAGACGTCCCACGTTGTGAGGATTCCGCCACTCCCCCCTGCAGCCTCCACGACCCGCCTGAGCAGGTCAGCAGGAGCCGGGACTGCACAGGCGCCGTCGGAGACGGCCGGGGGAGTCGGCCCCGCGTCCGTCGCACCATCCATCGCGCTCGAGCACGACGATATCACGGGCCCCGTGCACTCCTGAACTCCTGACTGGCATCGCTCGGTGCCTTCCGATCCGCTCAGAGGATCAACGGGTGACACTGAAGACAACGGGACGTTGCTGATAGAAAGCCCCACCGATACGCGACTCGACCCAGGCCGGATAGCGACCGGGTCCCATTGCACGCCAGCGAAGCTCACCCTGCCAGTGTCCGTTCTGGTCGATGTGCACGGGAATCGTGAGCACCTGACCCGGCGTGGAGTCGGCATTGTATGCAACCTGCATGGAAGAAGGAACACACACAACGACCTCACCATGGTGGAAGCACTGCACGAGTTCCGGGTTTGCAACAACGAGGCGCATCCGCATCGGCACCCACTCATTGGCGTGACCGTCGCACTCCGAGGCGGGGCAGCGCGAGGCGCTCGGAAGCGTCGGACTCAAGGGAAGCGTGGGACTCACCATGGCGGTTGTTGCCGCCGGTTCAAGTCGGAGGTCAATCGCCCGACGAACGCTGTGGGCAAATTCCTTGATCGGAGCGATCGGAGCCAGATTGGACTGGCGCACGTCGCTCGAACGAGGATACATTGTGCCAACCCCGACGAGACCCACCCCCAGCATTACTGCAAAGAGCGCCGCGATAAGACCACGTGCAGGTCGCAGCGCGGAGGCACCGGCGGAACGTCGAGGTTGCGGACCCTGCGGGCGCGGAACCGCCCAGGGTCCGGGGGCATACAAAGGTTGCGAGACAGGAGGGACGGGAGGAGGCACGGAAGCGGCTCCCGCGGGATAGACAGCCTGCGCCGCTGCCTGGGACGCGGCCTGCGCAGCGGCAGCGTCGTAGGCAACCATGACAGGCGGCGACAAGTACGGAGCAAAAGCGGGCGGTTCGAGCGGTGCCTCTCCAGGAGTACAGGGAGGGGGCTCCGCGACCAGATGAGGTGCGACCGGCTCGTGGCGCTCAGCATTCCAGCGCGCCAGGACGCGAGACGTAAAGTCGGCCGGCGGATGAACAACAGGCAGGCTACGCAGGCCTCCAACGAGCATCCGCATCAACTCAAGTTCGCTGCTGCACTGCTCACAGACGAGCAGGTGTGACTCCAGCAACGCTTTCTGGGGACCCACCATCTCGTGATTGATGTAGGCAGACAGCTCCTGTTGGGCGAATTGGCAGTTCAGGGCTGACTCACTCCTCTTCCGTGCATGAATGTGCGCAGTGCGCCGCGTGCGCGTGATGTTTCAAACGAGAAAACCCACTGCTGCGTCGGTCCTCGCTCCAACGGACTCGCGAGACAGACATGCAGCATTTCTGACTTTCAACCATACGAGGATCGACCGGGCCTTGATGTTCCGGACTTCTCAAACCGTGACAGAACCGTCATATTCATCCGAGCAGATCCGTCTTGCTTCCGAGTCTGTCTCGCATGAAGTGGCGACCACGATGCAGACGCGACTTGACCGTGCCGATGGGCAGTCCGAGCATCTGCGCAATCTCTTCGTACGAGAAGCCCATGATGTCGTAGAGGGCCACGACCATCCGAAAGTCTTCCGGCACCTGCGCGAGCACCTTGTGGAGCACGTCCGCAAGTTCCTTGCGCAACAAGGTGTCCCCCTCATTCCAGAGCGGGGTCGGTTGCTGCTCGGCGCCTCCAGGCTGTGCATCGAGCGATACGCTTGGACGACGGGCCGCCCGACGGCGAGAGTCTCGGAACGTATTCAACACCACGACGTAGATCCACGACGTCAGCGACGATCGCCCCTTGAAGTTCTCGATACCTTTGAGAATATTGATCATGGAGTCCTGGGCAAGGTCGTCGGCGTCAACTCGATTCCCCGTCAGCGAATAGGCCAGGCGATACACGTATCGCTGGTAGCGCTCGACGAGCTCCGCCATGGCCTGCTGGTCACCGGTCTGGCAGCGTGCAACCAACCCCCCTTCACGGCTGGTGTCTTCCCTTGCGCCATCGACCGATGCGCGGCCGCCCCCAGGCTTGCCGCCACCCTGTTGAGAAGGCTCCCCGATAACCCGGGGGGAAACACCGCCCACAGGCGTGACCGCATCGCCAGCGTTCAACTGGCCGGATCCGTAACCTGCCGAGGACGTGCCGGCCGGCTCACACGAGTCTCCACTCACGTCATCCTTCGTCCCGCTCATATTCTTCCTTCAAGTGCGACACCACGGCCGTGTCAGCCAGTGTGGTCGTATCGCCAAGCACCCGCCCCTCCGCGATGTCGCGTAACAGACGGCGCATGATCTTTCCGCTTCGCGTCTTGGGCAGATCGGGAGCGAAGTGTATCTCCTCCGGACGAGCAATCACGCCTATCTTTTCACTGACGTGCGTGCGCAGTTCGTCAACCATGTCGATGCCTGGCGTCACCCCCATTTTGAGCGTGACAAACGCACAGAGGACCTGCCCCTTGACTTCGTGGTGTTTCCCGATGACAGCAGCCTCGGCAACGCCGGGATGGGCCACCAGGGCGCTCTCCACTTCCATCGTGGAAATCCGGTGTCCTGCCACGTTCATCACGTCGTCGACACGCCCCAGCAACCAGAAATAGCCGTCCGCGTCCTGTCGGGCGCCATCGCCAGTAAAGTAGCGACCTGGATAGCGACTCCAGTACTGTTCCACGTAACGTTCCGGATCGTTGTGGATTCCTCGCAGCATGGCAGGCCACGGGCGGTTCAAGACCAGGAAGCCTGCGGATGTACCGGGCTCGATCCGGTTGCCGCAGCTATCCACGATTTCGGCGTCGATGCCTGGAAATGGAAATGTCGCCGAACCTGGACGAGTCTCAGTGAGTCCCGGAAGCGGCGCAATCATGATCATCCCCGTCTCGGTCTGCCACCAGGTATCGACAATCGGGCAGCGAGACTGTCCTACGACCTCGTGGTACCAGACCCACGCCTCGGGGTTGATGGGCTCGCCCACCGTTCCCAGCAGACGCAGTCCCGAAAGGTCGTGACGTCGCACGTGCTCCGGCCCCCACCGCATGAAGCTGCGGATCGCGGTCGGAGCGGTGTAGAGGATGGAAACCGCGTACTTCTCGCAGATTGACCAGAAACGGTCCTTCTCAGGCCAATCAGGCGCGCCCTCGTACATCAGACACGTGGCGCCGTTCGCAAGCGGGCCGTAGACGATGTAGGAGTGGCCGGTGACCCAACCGATGTCCGCAGTACACCAGTACACGTCGTCTTCCTTGATATCAAAAACCCAGCGATGCGTGAGCGCGGTGCCTACGAGATAGCCCGCGGTCGTGTGCACGAGCCCTTTAGGCTTTCCCGTGGTGCCCGAGGTATACCGGAGCAAAAGAACGTCTTCCGCATCCATGGGTTC
>JAJXVI010000176.1 GCA_021782195.1 bacterium
GGCTCCGCCGGTGCTGGGATCCGGGCACCGCAAGATTTGCACATATCCACCCCGTGTTGTTCCGCCACACCGGGCCGATCCGTACCGTGTGGCGTGATGGGGCTGGATGCGCGTCTTCAGCCTCGAGATTCGTGCACGCGCTCTGGTCATCGTGGTGACCGTGTCGTCCGTGCCACTCCGTCAGCCTCGCCCCCGGCGAGACCGTCGGAAGTGATTACGGAAGCGCCATCCCCGGCGGTTGCCGGTGCGGCGAACACGGAGGATGTCGAGATCCACACGCCGCGGCCGAACAGGCTCCGGTCTCGCTGCAGGTCGATGTGGTCAGTGCGGGGACCTCCACTCTTCAGCCTGATTTCCGTCAACCGCACAGCACACAACAGATTCAGGAACGTAGGGTCGGGGCTCGAGGGAGTGTGGGTTTCGACAACGACGGCCGGGCAATCGTTCTGCCTCTTCGCTGCCCTGAGCGCCTGGACCATTTGTCGGTGTCCTTGAGTAACGTTCAATGAGAAAGGATGTGGTGACGGACCGGCGAGTGCCTCGGAGCACGAAGGAGCGCAACCCACACCGTAGTCAGGGGGACAGTTGCGGCGGTCGTGGTGACCACACACGGGAGTTGCAACTCTGGCGTGAAAGGAAGACCCGTGTGCCCCGGTGTGTTTTTTCACTCACGCGAGAAAGAAGACGGTCCTTCACGTGCACGAACAACTCCGCTCCGTGGTCGGCACCTCGCGCGCTTTTCTTATGCTACCCGTCAACCTGGTGGGAGGGGGCGACAGCACGGCACGGGTCAAGAAGCAAGCACGATAGCCCGGTGAGTTGCACGAGTCTCCAGGCCGGCCGTGCACGGCTACACGATGAATCGGTAGCCGACTCCCGGTTCGGTGATGATGAATCTCGGGTGCTCGGGGTCCGGCTCGATCTTGCGGCGCAAGTTGCCAATGTGAACCCGCAATGTCTGGGTATCGCCTCCTTCGTCCGGGCCCCACACGCGGTCGAGCAGCAGGCCGTGGGTCACCACGCGTCCGGCGTTCAAGAGCAGATACTGTAGCAGTGAGAACTCGGTTCGGGTAAGATGGATCTCTTCGTCATTGCGGCGAACCAGGCGACGGGGAAGGTCAATCATCAATCCTCCATCGAGATGGTGGGCAGGTTGCACGGCCGGCACCTGTTCGGCACGGCGCAGATGGGAACGGATGCGCGCCAGCAGTTCCGAGGTGTCGAACGGCTTGGTCAGGTAGTCATCGGCTCCGATGTCGAGCGCCTCCACTTTGTCGGCGGGGCGGTCTTTCACGGAGAGCACCAGGATGGGAACCGGCGACCACCGACGCAACTCCCGACAGACCTCCAGACCGCTGCGGTCTGGCAGGGAGAGGTCCAGGATGACGAGGTTTGGGGTGTGGGTGGCCGCGAGGTCGAGGGCTTCTTCCGCGTTCGCGGCCATCAGGACTTCGTAGCCGCGTGCCTTCAGGGCGTTTCGCAGGGCGCGTCGGATCCAGATGTCGTCGTCGACGACCAGGATGACGGGCTCGGTTCTTGTCACGGGGATTCCTCCGGAGTGCGTGGCACGGCAACGTGCGTGGGGGGCAGGCACCGGCCGTCGGTGCCTGTTGCGTGCGAGGAGCGATTCTGCGAGGGGCGCGGGGGTCCCTTTCTGGGTGCAGGAGTGCGGCGGAGGTGGCGCGTCAGCGGGTAGTTTCGAGGCGAGCGTTGCGTTCGTTTCGACAGTGCCGGTGGCCACTCCCGCGCGCCTTGCTTTCTTGAACCAGCCAAGCCCGCTCGGTGGCGCACCCGACGAGCGCGCTGCCGCCCATCAGTCCGCCCTTGCACGTGGCCATTGAAGACGCGGCGGGAAACGTGGCCACGACAGCGAGCAACGCGGTGACCTTGAGCTTTGGACGAAATCTGCGGGCATGCCGTCCTCGGGCACCCTGGCGGTGAATGCCGTCGCCGGGATCGCCACGTTTTCCGATCACCACGTCAGCAAAGCGTCGGCCGCCTACACGCCGGTCGCTTCTTCCAGTGGCCTGGCTTCCGACACCCTGTCGATTCTGCTTCATCAGTAGTGGTTACAAGGCGTCTTTGAGTGCCTGGAGCGCTTCGCTCAGCGACGGGTAGCGCGCGTGTGGCCCTTTTGCGAGCATTCTTCCGACAACCTCGTCGATTGCAGGGGACAGGCCGGTCGCAGAGGAGTCAGGCGCGGTGGCGGAGAGACGAGATGCAATGGAACCCGTCTGGGTTTCGCGTGTGGTTGGGCGAGCCCATCGAGCCGGAGGAAGAGGAATCACGGTCGCGGCTTACCCGCTATGTGGTCAAGGCCCCGGTGGCACTCGAGCGTGGAGTACGATCCGGAGACGTGACAGGTCAGCTATCGGTCGGTGTCTCAGGGTCGCTCGTGGCAGCTTTCCGCGCTGGACTTTCTGGCGGACCTGTCGGTTCACGTCCCGGACCGGGGCGAACACGGCGTGAGCTACCTGGGACGATGCTCGAATCGCTCTCGCGGCGAGATGCGGCCAAAGACGGCGGCCGACCACGTGGAGGAGCATCCGCCACCGCCACCCCCGTGCAACGTAGCCGAGGGCGAGCACCGACACGCCCGCTCGAGCCTCAAACAGAGCGCCGTCCGTCTGGTTCGGCTCATCTGTGTTACAGGGCCGTTACGAAGGTGTAGACTTCCTTCAAACGTCACGCTCCCCGCCATCCCCGAGAGACACCGAACACCACGTGCTCGCCGAGACCCACGATTCAATCACCTATCCGTCCTGCGGAGCGCCAAGGTCCCGACGACGAGAGGGAGGGTGGACTGGGGGACTGTCGCAGGCATCGGGAGTCATTATGCGGCCGCCCTGGTGTTTCCCTCCCGCGCGCGGTGGTTTCGTGGTGCGAGGCGGGGACGGGTGGCGGGACGCTCGCGGCGGTGGCAGGGACGCGGGGCGGGGACGCTCGCGGCGGGCCCGGCGCACGTGGGGACGCGCGCCGGGCGCACCTGGCGTCAGGCGGTGTGTTTCGGGCTCAGAAGCCCGTCACGCCGGACGTAGACGACGTCACGAGCCAGTGACCCGAACTCAGGTAGACGAGCGACGCAAAGTCGCTGCTGCTACCCTGCAGGACGGTGAGTGGCGGGAGCGTGTAGATATAGCTCCCCCAGGTACACGCGGCCAGGCTTCCTCCGTTTGCAGAGGAAGCGATGGCCTGCCAGGCCAGTGGTCCGCTGCCTGGTTGCTGCGTCCACGTGAGGCCGGAGTCGGTCGAGGCGTAGAGGTAGGCATTGCCGTGATTGGACGTGCTGTCGCCGACGGCGACGATCTTCGTGCCGTCGGCCGACGACGCGACGGATATCCAGTCGTGAGCCCCGGAGCTCGTCTGCTGCGTCCAGTTGAGCCCGGCATTGGCGGACGTGTAGATGTACCCGTTCCCGTCGCCGACAACCAGCTTTGTTCCGTCGGCAGAGGACGCGATGGAATAGGGGGCGTTGCATCCCGTGAGAACGTGCGGGGTCCACGTCGCCCCGGAGTCTGTGGAGCAGTAGACGGTGCTGTTGGCGCTGGTTGCTGCGAGCATCGACCCGTTTGCCGAGGACGCAATGATAGACAGGGTCTGGGGGAGCTGATGTGATGTCCACGTGGTTCCTGAGTCTGTCGAAGTGCATACGTATGATGCACCCCCCGGCCCCATCACGGTGGCGGTGGCCGCAAGCTCTGTGCCGTCGGAGGATGAGGCGATAGAGGTAAGGGTATACTGCGCATTGACTGTGTTGATCGTCCAGTTTGCGCCGGAGTTCGTGGAAACGTAGACGTTGCCATCTCCTGCGACCGCGGCCAGGACGCTGCCGTTGGCGGAACCGGCCAGAGACCTCCAGTTCCTCTGGCCGCTGTTTGGTTGCGGAACCCAGGTCACGCCGCCGTCTGAGGACGTGTAGATGTACCCCCCGTTGACGGCTGCCGCGAGCATCCGGCCGTCGCTCGAGGAGGCGATATCCGCCCAGTATTGAGTCCCGCTGTTTGTCTGCTGCTTCCACTGTCTCCCGATGACCTGCACGGGAGAGTCCTGGGCGTCGATGTCCTGGGCGGTGTTCGCGTCGATTTCCCACCCGCCGGCCGCGGCCCCGGCCACCTGCACGATGTCCCCGACGGCGGGGGCTGGAGGCAAGGTGACGGGGACGCGCGCCGTGTCGTTGTTGGCGATGTAGCCGACGTTGGACTGTGCGGTGGTGGGGCCGTTGACGACCTGCCAGGTGAGCCCGGCGCCTGTCGCACCGGTCGCGCCTGTTGCACCGCTCGCGCCGGTCGCACCGGTTGCGCCGGTTGGCCCTGCGGGTCCGGTGACCACGGTCATCTGTGATACCACGATGGTCACCTGTTGCGTGCTGGCTGCGTCGACCTGCATGGCCAGGGCTTCAATGTTGTTGCCCCCCTGCTGCGCCAGCACGGTCAGCAGCGTCGTGGTTCTCGGGACGGTGATCGTGAGCACGTTGTTGGCGGGCGGAGCGTACACCGCCGGGCCGAAGACCACGTCCCCGGAGGTGTCGTAGGCGCTCACGGAGAGGGCCTGGGTGGCTGCGGGGAGTACGGACGCGCCGCGCACCGAAGCGCCGCTGTTTGTGCTCGCGAAATCGAGTGTCACCGTCGTCGTGCTCGATTGGGAAGCGGACGATGCCGTCGACGCGGCCGCGGAGGTCTGAGTGCTTGTCCCTCCGCTTGCACTTGCTCCCCCGCCGGAACTTCCCCCGCACCCGCTCAACAGCGAGAGCAGGAGCACGCACACCACAATCACGGATCGTTCGCAAACATTGCGAAGCATCATCATACTGGCCACCTCTCAGCGTCTAGGAAAGGCGAGCCGCAGCCTGCACGAGTCCGGTGAGTTTTAGACGTGGCAACTTCGTCCTGGGCGGCGTGCTTTCCTTCGCCGTTCCTTTGCTGAAGGGGAGGTCTGCAGATGTGCGAAGTCTCCCCCTACGCCACAGACGCGGCCGAAGGGTCGCGACCGTCCGGAGACGGGTTCGAGGGGGACGGCCGGTCCACCGGTTGTCGCTGGTGCACGCCGCTTTTGTGGCGCCTTCGCTCGAGAGAATCTTCGAGCACCGCCACGTGATGCTGGCGCGCCGTTTCGGAATGACCGACCTCTGACTGTCGCTGCGACGAGGGCGGACAGGCCTTACCCGAAAGGTGGCGTGGGGTCTGTCAGTGGCGCGGAAGGGGGATCTGCGGCAGGGTCGGCGGGGAGACAGGACTCCGACGCCGGACGCTCCCCGATGAGTTCCGGGTGACGGGCACACTCGGCCCGGCCCAGCCGCGCTTCGATGGCGAGCTGCAGGGGCGTGACCCGAGCCTCGTGCTCGGGCGTCGCGAGCAGGCGGTCGACGGCTTCGAAGAGGGTGCGCTCCTCCTGTCGGATGTGCGCTTCGAGATGGCCTGCCAGCGCCTGCAGGACGTGGATCGCGCGATCGATCGGGGGACGGTCCGGGGAGGCTCCCGCGGGGACTCCGGCCGCGCCCGAGGACGACAGCGCGAGGAACTCGTCCCGGAGCGCGCGATGGTCTGCGCAGAGCGCGTCTGCGAGCGAATCCAGGCCGATCTGTCGGCAGAGCGGGAAGAGCACCTCGTCTTCGGCTTGAAAGTGTGCCACCAGATCGAGTTTGTAGTAGCGCCGCGCGTTCTCGGTCCACCGCGCGACCCACTCCGGGTCGGCGGGTCGCGCGCAGCCGCGCAGCACGGTGCGACAGAAAACGAGCGCGTAGTGATGCTCGCGGGACAGCGGAACCAGGCCGGGGGTACGCATGCGCCGGGGATTTGCGGGTGCGCTGTTATCTCCTCCCGAAGCGTCGCTAC
>JAJXVI010000177.1 GCA_021782195.1 bacterium
CCCGCGTCCGCGCCCGTTGCGCGCACGGAAGCGCTGGCGGATCCCGCGTCCGCGCCCGTTGCGCGCACGGAAGCGCTTGCGGAGTTACCGTCCGCGCCCGTAGCGTGCTCGGAAGCGCTTGCGGAGTTACCGTCCGCGCCTGTTGCGCGCTCGGAAGCGCTTGCGGAGTTACCGTCCGCGCCCGTAGCGTGCTCGGAAGCGCTGGCGGATTCCGCGTCCGCGCCCGTAGCGTGCTCGGAAGCGCTTGCGGAGGACGGGGTTGCTGTGCCCGCTCCTTCGGGCCTTCCGCCCCTGGAAGGGAAGTTCTCCGGCACCGAAGTCGCCAGGCTCGCGTCGCTCGTCGGCGCGCGGATGCTCGTGGGGATCGACGACCCCTGTCGAGGGATGCTCTCGGATGAGGTTGCCGCCGCTTTTGACGAGGCCACCCAGACGCTTGTGCGCAAGGGGGTGCTTGCCGTCGACGACGCGCGGCGCCTGGTCGTTGACAGCGCCTGGTGTCGCGCTGCCGAGACGCTGGCCGCTCCGGGTTGCGTGGTGGTGGTCAGCGCACACGAGCAGGTCCGCTATTTCTACGTGCGCGACGCCTGCATTCTTTCACTGCAGGCTGAGGCTTTCGCGCCGGCCTCTGCCGTACCGCGACCGCTTCCCCGAACTCAGGACGCCGACTACCGGTTGAAAACCCTGTCCGACATCGAGGCGCTCCACGACGAAGTGACTTCAACGCTGTGCCGCCGCGCCACGCTTCCCGCCCCGGGGGCGTCTTTGCGGATTTCAGGGGTGGTGTCGGCCCGGGCTCGCGCGAAGGCAAGAGCGGAGGGGGTCGAGGCTGCCGCGGGGGTTCTGAGGCAGGCGGGTTGCGACGAGGCGGGATTGCAGGCGCTTGCGCTTGCGCTGGTGCGGGCGCGCGACAACGCATCCGCAGTGTGCATGACCCGGCCGGGCCCGGATCAGTGGCAGTCGCACGGACTTGGCGTGCTGGTCGGCGACGCGGGTACGTGGGCGCTCACCTCGGCTTTCGAGGGCGAGGAGGCCTGGATAGAGTTCACGCCGACGGGTGCGGAACCCCTGCGCGCGCGGATTCTCGAGCTCCTTGCGCCTTGCGGGGAGGACTGAGGAAGCGCGGCCGCTCTACGACACAGGGCAGTGCGGCGCCCGTTCGCGCCGATTCGTACGGTGTGCGTGTGCTCTACACTCGGGGTAGCGCGGGATCCGTGCGCTCTACGACACGGGGTAGCGCGGGATCCGTGCGCGCTGATTTTTGCGTTCCGTCCGGGTTGCGGGGACGTCTGCCGGTCGGGTCAGTCGATGGCTCGTTTTGTTGCCGACTCCCCACGCCTGTCGTCGTGATGCGCGGGATGGGGGACGGGCGCGAGAAGCGGGTCTGCGTCCAGGCGACGTCCCAGCGCTCCCTGGGATACGGCGACTGCGTTTTCGTTCTTGCTGCTGTGTGAGGGGGGCGCATGCGCCCCGCCGCTGTGGTGCACGGGAGCGGGGAGTGGCTCGCTCGTGTGGACGGTGTGTGTCGGATGAGGGGGCGTCCATTGCGAGGGATGCTCCTCGTGGAAGCCCAGGGGAGCCGCCCCCGGGTCATGATGGGCGGCGCCCGGCAGATGGATGGTCTGACCTGGAAAAATGAGGTTGGGATCCTTGATCTGAGGGTTGGCTTTCTCCAGGGCCTGAAGCGATACACCGTGATCGTGCGCGATCCAGGTCAGGGTATCGCCGGACCGGACTGCCACCACAGACTCCGGGCCGACGGACGCATGAATCCGAGTGAATTGCAGCGACGGTCCGGAACCGAGCAGGTGCCCCAAGCGCACGGCCGCGTCGATATGTTGTTTATGGCCCATCAGACCCAGATAGCCACCGGAATTGTGGCTTGCGTTTCGCAGAAGCGACAGGGTCGAGGAGAAGCTTTCGCCGACCTGCGCGAGTCGGGTGCGAGAGGTGTCGTCGGCGTCGGAGAATCGTTTCGCGGCGTGGGTCAGGCGGGTCTGCAAGGCTTCCAGTTGCGAGGCGACGTGGCCGAAGGTGGCGTCGACGTTCTGCACGCGTTGCGCAACGTCACCCATTCGGGCGCCGCCCTGGTCGAGGGAACCCCACGCGGCGTTCAAGCGGTGGCGCAGATTCTCAAGCTCATCACTCGCCGCGTGGAGTTTCTGGTTCACCTGCGTGAGGGTCTCGGGGTCAAGTGCGATGTGTGAGCTCACCGTGCTGTTCCCTCCTTACTTCGATCTTCGTTCGTCGGCAACGGGCATCGGTCCGAAACAATCGTTTCCATCGAGCGATGGAGACGCGGTCGCGGCCACGTACAGCCCGCAGCGCTGGTTGTCGTGGATGGTGTTGTGACGGGCTGTGCCGCCGGCGTTTTCCATGTAGACCAGCCCGATTTCCCCGTTTCGAGAGCACGTGTTGTCAATGAGGGTCGGGTGAGCGTGGTCGTGCACCGCGATGCCGAATTTCGCGTTCCGCTCGACGACGTTTCGGGTTGCTTTGCCACCGGCTCTGTCGAGGAATCCGATTCCAACTTCACGATTGTGGCTCGCCACGTTCTGCTCCAGGTCGGGCGTCGCCTGGTGCTCCACGGCAATTCCCGCTACCCCGTTTTCTCTGCATTTGTTGGTGGTGGCGGTGCCTCCTGAACTCCCGCCAAAGTGGATTCCGTTTCCGCGGTTTGACGTACACCGGTTGTCCGTCAGGGTGGGCGCGGCGTTGTTCCGTACGGTGATGCCGTCCAGTCGATTTTCGTTGCAGTCGTTGTTTTCGATCGTTCCCTGCGAATTCTCCGCGACCACGATTCCGCTCATTCCATTGGAGAGGCATCGACAGCCGGAAATCTCCACCGTCACCGCGCCTCGCACCGAGACCCCGTCGCCCCCGTTCCGTTCCATCAGGCAGTCGATCATCTTGAGGCTCGTCGCGTGTTGACCCACTTTAACGCCATCGCCGCCCTTTCGCGTCTTCGGGTCGTATGCGGCACCTTTGAAGCTGCAGTTCTCGAGGTCGATCTCCCCGTCTTCGGCCACGAGCACGTCTGAACTTCCTGCTTCGGACTGTGTAGACTGCTCGAATCCGATTCCCTTTGCCCCAAACGATCGTTCACCGATGAGGTGGATCATGAAGCGCTGCCCGGAGCAGAGAATGCGCGTGCGTTCCGAGCCGTCTCCCTCGAGCTGGATCGATTTGCTCAGTTCAAGCGGTTCCTGCAGGTTGTAGGTGCCGGCGGCCAGATGGATGGTGGCGCCATCCGGCGCGGCCGCAATGGCATCCGGAAGCGTTTTGTAGTCGCCCGTTCCCTGTGCGGTGACCTGCACGATTCTCCCCGCAAGCGTCACGTTCACGGGCACCGTCGACCCGGCGGGGGTATCGACGATCTTCGTCAGCGGCTCGTGCCATTTGAGCGCGAGCGTCAAAACGTGTCGTCCGGGGCTCAGTTGTGTCAGGGTAAGCGGTGCGCGGCCTTCCACGGTGCCGTCGAGGGTCACGATTGCGGCTGCGGGAGACGTCGTGAGGACGATGGTCGTGCGCGTCTTGACGTACCACACCGCCAGCGCCACGATGGCGATAGCCACGGTGGCGCCCGCCAGAAGGCGACGTGCCGACGGACTGAGGGTACGGCGCTTCGGTGGGGGAGGTGGTGCGAGGGGAGGGGCGAGCAGCCCGCTTTTCCTGGATACGTCCTGAATGACGAGTTCCAGTTCCATCGCGGTGGGGTGTGAAGGCCCGAGGAGCGCCTGTGCCTTTCGCCACGAAATCATGGCGCTGGCGTGGTCACCGGCCTGTTCGAGCCGTTCCCCTTCGTCGATCAGCGTGTCGGCCTGATCTGCCACCTTTGTTGCCTCCCCCATTACGTGTGCTTGCCGTGCGGCGGGCCCTGCACCGTGCTTCTTCAAGCGCTGTGCGGGTCCTGCCGCGTTTGTCTTCGGTGCCGGTTCCGCTCCCGGTACTCTGCGGGCCGAGGGTGTTGCAGTGGACGGGTCTTGCCGCGCAAGACGTGCCGCGTGAGTTTCGACTACGGGTTGCTTCCTGGCATCTTGAAGCCCGGACCGACTGTCGGCGGTTTGAATCCCGGGCCCACCGTCGGCGTCTGCTGTGTCTGTGGCTGCGTGACAGCCGGCGCGTTCGCGTTGAGCGGACTGATTCGCCTGTGCACGATGAACTGCTGGCCGTTGCTCAGGTAGACCTGGGCGTACAGGATGACCGTGGCCGAGGGGGGGGCAACGGCCCAGGCCGACTGTGGCGCTTCCATCTTCGACTGCACGTCAGAAACCACGGCCCCGCTCTGAAAGCGCAGAAGGCCGTTCGAACATCCCGTGGTGAATGCTTTCTCTGGTGCGCCGGTGAGGGGGTTGTTCATGACGCGCCCCATTGCGTCGAGGACCATCATCTGCGCATCGTGGACCTGTACGGGGAGAGGCTGCCCGTTGTTGTCTGTAAAGTCGAGATGCCAGCGCAGGTCGCTGACGGCGCTGTTGTTCGGATCCTGATACGCGGTGTCGGTGTTCAGCGTGCATCCGACCGGCGCACTGCCCGTTGCGGGTGCCGGGGGCTCCTCGTCGGGAGGGGCAAGGGTCGCGCGTGGCTGCGGGGCCACTGCCGCGGGTGGTGGGGGCGCTCGCCATCCGATTTCGCGCAGGTAGGCGGCGGCAATCCGTTTGACGGGATTGTTGTCGCGCCGCAGGTTGAGGGACTGGAACAGTTCGACCGGGCGACCATTTCGCACCTGAAATATCCCCACGAGGGGAAGTTGTGCTGGCTTGATGCCCAGCGACAGCAGCACATCGCGCTGGGGGGCCAGGTGCATGGTGGCGCACGGAACGTGCGTCGTATACCCTTCAAGCGCGATCTGCCGCCGTATGGCTGCGAATGCTCCGTCGTCGGAGGGGTTGTGGCCTGATCTTCGTCTGACAATGATGATGACCAGATTTGTGGCGTCGTGTGGAGCGGCTTCTAGCGTGGTGGTCAGCGCTGACATTGCGATAAGAGCGACGAGGAACCCCGTGACTGCGCGCATTCGCAGTGGCGCGCGCCGTAAACGGATCGCGACCAATCGGTGGGTAAAAGCTGCGGATCCTTGTGCCGACCTTCCGACTGACTCTTGGGTGCATGGGATTCCCATGGCGCTTCCTTTCTCGCGGGTACCGTAAGCAGGCGAGCGGTGCTCGCGACCTTTTCCGTTCTCCCGACCTCGACCACTCCGATCGTTCACGACGCATTCTGTCTGTTTTGCGCGTTCACGGCAGAGGGGCAATGCTCGTTGGGAGATGCCGTGCGACTGACCGTGGCTTCAGATGGGGCGTGTGAAGTGAGGTTGGAAGAACTCATCTAGAAGTTGAACGTCCATCGGCTGGTCGTGAAAGACCATCTTGTCGATCTCGCGAGCGTACTTCACGAAAACCTTCCGGACGTCGTCGTCGTTCCACTTGCCTTTCTTTACGACGAATCCGATGACCCACCAGTATTTGGGCCGGGTCAGCGTCACGTCGATCGTGCCCTTGAACTGCGCCGAGAAGGCACTGATGACTTCTCGGGCGAGATCGTCGGGGATGTCGGACGAACTGTACAGGTCGCAGTTGTTGCCAAAGTCCGTTTTTCGCGTAAGCATGATCGGGATGCGCTTTTGCGTCGCAAGCGTGTCGTCGCACAAGTGTATGGTGGTGGGTTTACCGTGGAGCAGGTTGCAGGCAATGTACACGCCGATAAGGTTGAACAGGTTGCAGGTTGACGGCTCGTTCCACTTGCCTTGCTTTAAAATAAAGTCGAGAAGGTAGGTGTCACCGCTTCGTCGGATCCGTACCCAAGTCCGGTGTG
>JAJXVI010000178.1 GCA_021782195.1 bacterium
TATACGAAGTCTGGGTGACAAGCGCATTCCCCGCAGTGGGCGCAGCACCACCGGCCGTCCCTCCTGAATTTACCAGCAGTCCGGTCGCAGCCGTGGAGCCGGTGGCACCCGTTGACGCAACGGTTGGCGTAGACGAAGCGACAGGAGGAGAGGTCGCCCGCACGTACAGGTCATCCAGACAGGTTGGATCGGTCGCAAACTTCGGCAGAACCTCCAGGATAATCCAGTACTCGTTGTTCGGCGTATAGATCTGACCGACGTTGCTGGTACCGTAGGCGTCGGCCAGTGCCGAGTCGACCTGCTTTGCGGTCAGGCCCATCAGGTACGCTCGGGTACGATCCACCTCGATATGTGCCTTGAGACTCCGCAGCTGAATGTCGGTGCTGGCGTCCTGGACCCCGTCGATCTTCTTGACCCTGGACAGCAACAGGTTTGTTGCGGAATAGAGTTGCTGCAAATCGAGGCTTTGAAGGGTAAACTGATACATTCCGTTGGTGACGTGACCGCCGATGAAAATCGCCAGGGGATTCTGCATGAACACCTTGAGACCCACGATACGCGCGAACTTGTGTCGCAACTCCTGAATCACCTGGTCGGCGGTCAGCTTGCGTTCTCCCAGAGGCTTCAAGGTAATGAACATGCGCCCGGCATTGATGCTGTTGTTGGCACCTCCCGCACCGGCCACGGACATGAAGTCAAGCACATTCGGATCGTGCTTGAGAATGGCGGCGGCCTGCTTCTGCTTTGCTGCCATCGCCTGGAAGGAGATGTCCTGCGACGCCTGGGTCGTCGACATGATCTGACCGGTATCCGCACTGGGGATGAAGCCCTTCGGGGCGGCCTGGAAAAGTTTTACCGTCAGCCACATGAGTGGCAACAACGACAGCAGTGTTACGATCCGGAAGCGGAGCACCCAGTACAGCGCGAGGTCATATGCGTCGCGGAGGGAATCGAAGGCGCCCTCCAGCAGGTTGTAGATGACGCCGTGCTCCTTTTCGGGAGGACGCAGAAAGCGACTGCACAGCATGGGAATCAGGGTGAGGGCCACCACGCCAGAGAACAGGATGGCGGCAGTGATGGTGACCGCAAATTCCCTGAAGAGACGCCCGATGATCCCACCCATGAAGAGAATCGGGATGAACACCGCAACGAGCGAGAGCGTCATCGACACGATTGTGAAGCCGACCTCGCGCGTTCCCTTCAACGAGGCCTCATAAGCGTTCTCCCCGAGTTCCATGTGACGGACGATGTTCTCCAATACAACAATGGCATCGTCTATCACGAACCCGACACACAGGGTCAATGCCATCAGCGAAAGGTTGTTCAGGGAGAAGTGCAGCACGGCCATGATGGCAAAGGTACCGATGAGCGAGGTCGGAAGCGAAAGGCTGGGGATCACCGTCGCGGTGAAGTTGCGAAGGAAAAGAAAGATGACCACGACCACCAGCACGACCGTAACCCCCAGGGTGATTTCCACGTCCGGTACCGACTCTCGGATCGATTTGCTGCGATCGAACAGGATCTTGAGCTTGACCGAGGCCGGAATCTGGGTCTCAACCCCCGGCAGTACCTTCCGAATGTTGTCGATGACCTGGACGGTGTTCGTATCCGGCTGCCCCTCCACAGCCAGCACGATAGCCCGCCCGACACGCGTCCAGTTTGCGACAAGCAGGTTCTCCGTGCTGTCAATGACGTGGGCGACCTGGTCAAGATGCACGGGAACGCCGTTTCGTACCGCAACAACCAGTTTGCTGAAGGCCGCGGCATTGAACATCTGGTCGTTCGTGTGGATCTCAAACGTGTTGTCTGGTCCCCACAACACGCCGGTCGGACGCTTCACCGATCCGGTGGCGAGTGCCTGTTGCACCTGATCGATTCCGATGCCGAAGGCCGCCAGTTTACGCGGATCAACCTGTACGCGAACCGCGTATTTCTGTGACCCGAACACCAGGACCTGGGCCACGCCGTCAACCATGGAGATGCGTTGGGCCACAAGGTTCTCAGCGTATTCGTCCACCTGGTACATGGGCCGGGTCGGAGAACTCAGGGCAAGAAACAGAATCGGCGCCGCCGCCGGATTCAGTTTTCGAAACGACGGGCGCGTCGGCATCGGAGGCAGCAACGGCAGCGCGGCGGAGATGGCGGTCTGGATGTCCTGCGCGGCGGAATCGATGTTGCGACTCAAGTTGAACTGCACGATGATGACCGTGGAACCCAGTGAGCTTGAGGAACTCATGTTGTCGATACCCGGCACCGTTGCAAACTGGCGCTCGAGAACGGTCGCCACCGTCGTCGCCATGGTCTCGGGGTCGGCTCCGGGCAGGGCGGCCGAAACCGCAATGGTCGGAAAATCGACCTGCGGCAGATCGGCAATCGGCAGCCTCTGAAAACCGAGAGCTCCAAATATCACGATACCGAGCATGACCAGCGTGGTCATGACCGGTCGTCGGATAAACAGCTCCGAAAGATTCACCGAATCTACCTCTGTGCCCGCGAGTGGGCCCCCGCAGGGGAAGTCGCGCTCGAAACAGGCGACGCCAACGGTGCGGCAGATGCGGGGGACGCTGCGGATTCACCAGAGGACGCTGCCGGCGGGGCAGCGGACGCGGCGGACGGGGGGGGAGACGCCGCGGTTTCCACAGCATCTCCGGGGGAGGCTGCAGAAGCGGAGGACGTCGCCGGGGAGGCAGGCGTTTCGGAGGACGTCGCCGGCAGGAGCGAAGGCGATCCGGCCGCACGCTTACGGGAAGCACGGGGCGATCTCCGGGCCTCCGAAACACCAGAAGTTCTCCCCGCGGCGCCAGCACCTGAGGAGCTCTCCACCGTGACCTTCGCACCCGGAACCAGCAGGAGCTGGCCGTCAACCACGACCGTCTCGCCCGGCCTGACCCCCGACGCGAGAACCGCTTCGTTGCCGAGGTTCCGTTCGACCTTGACGGGGCGGACCTGAGCGCGCATCTTGCTGTCGACAATGAAAACGTAGTCGCCGCTCTGGCCAGGTTGAACCGCCTGGATCGGAACCACGATCCGGTTCCTTTCGGTCGTAATCTTGAGCGTCACGTTGACGTAGTGCCCGGGCCACAGGTGGCGCTTGCGATTGGAAAAGGTCGCACGCATGGCGATGGTGCCCGTCGCTGTGTCGATGTTGTTGTCGATGAAGCTTACCCGGCCTTCGTCCGGACGCAAGCGCCCTTCCTGGTCCTGCATGACGGCAGTGACGCGCAACGCCCCGAGATCCTGGAAGTAGCGAATCTGGTTCAGATACTGCTCGGGCACGGCAAAATTGACGTAAATGGGCGTGATCTGGTCTATTGTGACCATCGGCGTGGTGTCGTTTGCCTTGATGATCGTGCCCTGATACAGGTTCAGGCTGCCGGTGCGACCTTCAAGAGGAGAATCGATGTGGGTGAAGCCCAGTTGCACCTGGGCGTTTCGCGCGGCAGCCTCGTCTGCCTCCCGGTTCGCACGCAGGATGTTCACCTGCGCCGCATCAGCCCGTAATGAGGCGCGCACGCTCATCAACTGAGCCCTGGAACTGCGCAACTGGGCTTCATCGGCAGCCACCGTGGCGTCGTACTGACACGCGTTGGCATGCTGCTGCTCAGCCTGCTCGGCTGTCACGAACCCCTGGCGCAAGAGAACCCCGTAGCGATGATCTTCCGAGCGAGCAAAGGCCTGCTGGGCCTGGTCCTTACGAATGTTCGCCAGAGATTGATGAACCCCCGCCCTGGCCTGGCGCACCAGTTCCCGGTCCTTGGATACTGTGAGGATGGCCTGGGCGATCTGGGCCTCGTCTCGGGCAATGTTTGCCCTGGCCTGATCGAGCGCGGCCTGTAGTGGACGCGGATCAATCTGAAACAGGGGCTGCCCTTTGCGCACGAAGTCGCCCTGCTTGAAGAACACGTGCGTCAATTGTCCACCAACCTGTGAAACAACCGCGACGCTCTGATAGGGAATCGCATTGCCGACCACGTGAACCTCGATTGGAACGCTTCGCAGGACGGCTTTCGTCACCGTCACCGGCGCCGGACCGGCGGACCCACCTCGAAGACCGGCCTGCTTGCCCTTGTGAATCTTCGCTCCCCAGTGGTGATAGGCAAACCCGCCAACCACGAGCAGAGCAAAGAAGAAAACCACGCACCCGAACGCGCGCCCCGGATGCCTCTCACGGATGTGCCCGGAGGGCTCAGCGTAGACAGCGGAGGGTGGGGGAGTCGCCTCGCGCTCGGTGGATGTATCGCGCTTGTTCGACTGGGTTTCAGGTTCTCTTGACATCAACGTCTCTCAAGTTCGGCAGGGAATCCCTCTGCCGGTAGATGGAGGATGGGACAGCGTGGCAGGGCAGCTGTCAGGCAGTCCTCGCCTGCGGACCGAAAAAAACTTGCAGACACGTCACATTCACAATGAATGAAACGCGTGCCCCCCATCCTTCCGTCCGGAACTGTGCGTTTACGCCCACACGGACAAACGAAGTAGAGGCTGACATACACGTGGCAGACCACTCTTACGGCCGACCACAAGATGTGCAGGGCCATTATGCCACACGCCCCTGAGTGCTGCAAGCAGACACACCCGGTGGGCAATGGCCGATGAGATTTCTTTATCCCACGCTCCCCATGGCCGTTGCCTGCACAACTCGAGACGTTGCGCGAAAGAAGCCTGCTTGCGGCAACCTGCCCCTCGGCGTCCGTCTGTCCGGCACGACTTGGGACATTGCGCAAAAGATGGCAGTGCGTTGCCGCAGATGCACCGCCTGAAAAAATGTTCGTCGCGCAGGGGATCAGAACCATTGACAAGCGTGGGGCTGTACGCTAATATATGCGTTGTCAACGCGGTGCGTTCGACAGGACCGCGGGCGAGTAGCTCAGTCGGTTAGAGCGCGTGGTTCACATTCACGAGGTCACAGGTTCAAGTCCTGTTTCGCCCACCAGATAACGCGGGGTCGTGGCCTAGGGGTTTAAGGCGCCGGCCTGTCACGCCGGAGATCGCGAGTTCAAATCTCGTCGGCCCCGCCAAATATTGCCGAGGTAGCTCAGTCGGTAGAGCACATGACTGAAAATCATGGTGTGGTCAGTTCGATTCTGACCCTCGGCACCAACGGAAGGCCCGTTCAGACGGGCTTTTTGGTTTCCGTGACGCCTCACCAGGGGAGCGGGCGCTGGACTCCAACTCGTGCGTACGGCGTTGTCGTCGGCTCTCTGCCTGCAGCGCGTGATGGTGCGGTCGCCCCATCCGAGAAAACGCTGCGCACTTGCCGGTCACGCTACTCGGGTTCTCTGCAGGGACCTGACGACTCTTCCCATAAAACTGCAATGAATGACGACGTATTGCAAAGTCTGCTGTCGGAACCATCCGCCCGAGCGTTTCTCGTTGGAGGGGCGACGCATCCACGTGTGCAAATCGTGCATGAAGCTACCCAGAGAGCAGCGTGAACTTCGTGAACTCACCGACGAGATGTCTGGGTACCTTGCACAGGCGAACATCAGTGCGAAGAATCTGACTCGGTTGCGGGTGCTGTCAAAATCGCCGCATGCAACGGTGCGTGCACAGGCCGCTGCATTGCTCGAAGCGGCCCGGCTGCACCCGCACCGGAGCAAGCGTATGCCGTATCTGCAAGAGAAGGCACCGGAGGTATACGCAGCCCTGGTCGAGGCTTTTGGCATGGATGCTTCCGCTCCGGTTGCCGAAGCGTCCCCCCGGAGCGACGAAGGGTCGGACCCGGTCTGCACGTCGGATTCAGCTTCAAGCGGATAATTGCGCCCCCCCGCACGGCCAGAAAACGCGCACGCGTCGCGTTGGCGC
>JAJXVI010000179.1 GCA_021782195.1 bacterium
CGTGCGATGTTCTCCGGCGGAGGAGTGCTCGGAGCTTCGCTTTCAGGGGACGGGGCCACGGCGCGCGAGATGGCGGCCAGGCGTTGCCCGCAGCTACGGCAGTGGGACCGACCCGGGGGATTCGCCGCGCCGCAGGCGAAACACATCGCCGTGTGTGGAGTTCCGGTCGGCGGCTCGAGCGTCCGCAGCACCTTCTGGCGAATCTCCACGAGACGTTGGAGCGGCGCCTCCATCTGGTGGAACCCCTCGACAAGATGATGCGGGTCTCCGTCGCGAAAGAATCGCGTGGTCTCTTCAATCCCCGCGCCCTGGGCGTGCAGGAGTGCGAGGAGTTCGGCCGCGTCGCTGCCAAGGGCCGCACGGGCCGCATCTCGCGTGCCAACTTCCAGCATTGCGTGTGCTTTGAGCCATTCTATCACGCGACCGCGCAGGCAGGCTTCGGTGAGGGCTCCCTGCAGGTAGCGCCCGGCCAGATCCTTGAGTTCCTCGAGGTGACGGGAGGGGGCAACCGCGTCGACTTCGCGTTCGAGAGCCGCGAGTGCATTGTCTCGGGTGGTACGCAGATGGGCAATCGCGTCGAGCAGATGCCGACATGCGGTCTCGTCAGGGCTGGCCTGCGCAACGTCAAACGCGGTGCGGGCCACGTCCATGGCCAGGGTTGATGCGGAGAGTTCCGGCTCGATCATGTACGCCAGCGGTAGCGTTTCCAGGGCCAGGTGCTGCGCGGCCAGAAAGTTGAGGAGGTGTTCCACCGACTCGCGACAGTCTTGCAGCACCCAGTTCGCTTGAAGTTGCGCAGGGTGGAGCGTGGCGCGACAGAAGTCTTCGAGGGCGGGAGATGTCGACCAGCGGGCGGTCTGACGCACGAAACGGTCGACTTCCTCGAGGGCCGCGGCCAGACGTTCCGATGCGTGGGTGAGGAGGCGAAGCGCGTCGAGCAGCACGCCTTGATTCTTCGTTCTCCCATGGGCGTGCAGGGCGCCAGCACCGGCCTGCAGGTCGCGCATCAGCTCGCCAATGGCCTGCCAGAGTGCTGGCGGATGGTCCGGGTGCAGAAACGCGAAGCGAGCAAGTCGCGATTCGAGACGCATCACAACGTCGTCGACGCGATGGTTCCAGGGTTCAAGAAGGTCGGGGTCGACGCGTCCATCGTACACGTTCATTCCAACCTTGATGGCGAGGTTCAGGGTAGGGAAGGGCGAACACGTTTCTTCTCCCGCCTGAAGGCCGGCGAGGCGGTCGAGGGCGTTCCACAGTTCAGACGCCTCACCTTCGAGCGCGTCGAGGGCACCGGCCAGGAGCGGCTCGGAAGCCTCGCGCACAGTGCCGGGAGGCGCGGGCGGACGCGGAGGGGGCGGAGGGGCCGAAGCCGCGTCGTTGATGTCGCACAGGCGCTGGTCGAGCTGGTCGAATCCGATGACGACGTCGCGCAACGCGCGCTCGACGACTTCGTTCGAGCGCAGGATGGCCGGGGACAGGTCCTCGTGAACCGCGCGCATTTGCGCCAGGGTTTTGCGTGCTTCTTCGACGGCCAGGGAAACGTCAATGACGGGGGGGGAAGCCGCGGACGGGTTCCCCTCGCCCTGGGGAGGGAGCAGTACGGCGTCGAGGCGTGCGCGGCAGGCGCCGACCACTTTTCCGATGGCGGGTGAGTAGAGGTTTCTCAATGCGTCACGAGGAGAGTCGTGTAAAGCCCCCGACGAGGTCGGCGACCTGGCGGGCAGGCACGTCTTCGGCGCGTTCGCCGCTGGCGGTGCGCGGATCGACCGAGTGGCTGTAGTCGGAATGGTCCATGAAGTGCGCGACCTGCTGGGAGGAGACGCGGGGAATCGCGGTCGAGGATTGCGCAGTACTTCGCGAGGCCTGGTACTCGGCGGCGTATCGGTCGAGGTCGCCGTCGACGCTGCGCTGTGCCACAAGCTGGCGCGAACCGGGGGACTTCCCGGCTGCGGCTTGCGGGGCGACCTTCCACGCGGCAAGCGAAGCCCAGTCGCCGGCCTGTGCCTGGTTGCGAACCGACGCTGTGGCGGGCAACAGGCCGCAAAGGTTCAGGTCTTCCGAGGCAGACACGCCGGCGTCCGCGGTGTTTGCGGCCGCGACGGGGGTTCCCACGTGACCGATGGCCACGCGCGATGACGGGTATGCCTGACTCATGGTCCCAGCCGACGTGCTTGCGCCGAGGTAGGCGTTGAGTTCTCCGGCCACCGTCACCGCGTTGGAGGGGCCCTGAAGCGAGCGCGCGGCCGGTGCGCCAAGCACGCTCTGATAGTAGCTGTTGAGCTGCGTGATGCCGGTGACTCGTGGGATGTCGATGGTGGGTGCGTCGCTGACGCCCCGTACCTGCCCGGTTGTGCCGGATTGCCAGATATCAAACATCGCGAAGACGTCCTCCGGATTTACGTCGTGCCCATGGCTGCGCCAGGTTGCGGACGGCCAGGACCGCTGGGGCGGGTGCGAATCGTTCTGTGTTGCATGGGGATTCGCCTTTCCCGCGCGGGTTGCCTGCCACAAGATGCGCGCGCGGTGCTCGTCTTCGGACTGCTATTGCGCGTCCCCGCCGGAGCGGGCGGGACGGCCCGGGCGCTGCGCTTTGGTGCGCTGCGGTGCGCTGCGGTGCGCTGCGGTGCGCTGCGGTGCGCTGCGGTGCGTCCCCGCCGGAGCGGGCGGGACGGGCGGGGCGGGACGGGCCGGGCGGGTTGCAGGGTTCGACCAGTCAGGTGCGGTAGGAGTAATGCATGCGCGTTTCCCCCCCTTTCATTCGAACCCCCCGTCTTGTGTTGCGACTCGCCGGTCGCGAGGACGTACCGGCCATCCTGGAATACCTGACCGCCAACCGTGACCATCTGACTCCATTCGAGCCTGCCTGGCCGGCCGACATGCTTTGTGAGTCACTCTGGATTTCGCGTGTGACTTTTTTTCGCCAGGAGTTCGAACGCGGCACGCTCGTGCGCTTGTTTCTGTTCGACCTCCAGGATCCGAGGCGTGTGGTCGGAGGAGTCGGCTTGAGCCAGATCGTGCACGCGCCGTGGCACGCGTGTTTCCTGGGATATGCGCTCGACGCTACATTCGAGGGGCGCGGCTACATGCGCGAGGCGCTCAAGGCGATTCTTCCATGGGCATTCGGGGAGCTGGGGTTGCACCGCGTCATGGCGAACTACATGCCACACAACGTGCGCAGTGCGCGTCTGTTGCGTTCGCTGGGCTTTGTGGTGGAGGGGTATGCGCGAGACTATCTCCGGATCAACAACCGCTGGGAAGATCACGTCCTGACAAGTCTGATCAATTGCGACTGGCAGGCTCCCTCGGCCTCCGAGGTTCGGTAAGGAGAGCGTGCCTGGGCGCTCAGGGTTGAGCAGGTTCAGGGCTCGCCCGGGCCTGGCGTTCGTCCGGGTTCAGAGATCACGTGGGATCCAGACTCGGCGCGTTAGCCCGGCGGGCGGCGCAGCACGCGCCGTCTGTACTGTTCGGTGTATTCGATGTACTGGACGAGCGCTTCGGCCTGCTCCTCGCTGAGGTTGAGGAAGCGCAGCCCAGCGGCAAACTTGTTCTCGGTCGGGCGGCACCACATGACCTCGCCGCGCACCTTCAGGCTCCCAAAATTGTCGTCGTCAAGGTTCAAGACCATGTCAACCACCTGCCCGACGTCAAGTTCATTCTCAAGAAAGATTTTGACGCCGGTCGGACTGACGTCCCCGCTGACTGCCTTGAAGTTCTTGAACTCGCGCGACATGACCGCAAAAGAGAGGCGCGCACGATCGTCTGCTCGCTGGTCGACCGTGGTGCCTCTGGCTTCTCGACGCTCGGCCCGATGACGGTCGATGGCGTCGAGGAGGGCGTCGCGCATCTCGGGAGAGACGTCTTCGAGGTCGCCGACGTACTCGCGGGTCTGGTTGAACAGCTTGCGTGACTCGTGGAATGTGATGTCGGCCCGTCTGCGCTTGCTCGACCCGTCCGGGTGTGCAACCGTGATGGACACCTCAAGCGACTGGGACAATGCAAACAGAGCGGTTGCTCTCAGGATGATACGGTTACCTTCGAGCGACCGAAGTTCGACTCCGCTATCGAGATTGACGGCCTCGACGACCGCAACAGGTTCGGTTTTTGAACCCATCAGTCGCTGCAGGAACTTGAACATGGTCCCCACCTCTGGGTCGGGTGCGAGCTTGTGGCGTCTGTTGACGTAACTCCCCGGTCAGCCTTGCATCGCAAGATTCCGTCCGCCTGCGTGGAAGTCCTCCCCGCTCGTTCCTGTCCTGCTCGACCTGCAGACCCCCACGTTGCGTCACGAATCCCTGGGAGGTAGGGACGCAACGTGGGGGTTTCCTGGCGTGCAGAACGGGGTGGAAAGTCGAATGAGCAAGGCCAACGAAGATTCTGCGGTCACGGTCAACGAGTATCGCCAGGCGCTGGGTCTCGAACCGCTCGAGGGCGGCGGCGTGTTCCGCGTCCCGACGGGCCCTGGCACGTGTCCCTTCGCGAAGCACCTTGCGGACGCGGTGCCGCCTGTCGCTCCCGCGGTTGCGCCAGCGGCGTCCGCACAACCGGCCCTTCCGACCGCGTCCGCGCCTTCTGCGCCGTCCCAGCAAGTTGCTGACGCACAGGACGGGCAAGCGCAGAAGCAGCGGACTGCTTCGCCGTTTCGTTCGATGAAGCGCCGCGAGCTCGGCGAATACCTGCTTCGATCGCTCGTCGAGCACACCGAGCCGCTGGAAGAACCGTTCAAGCCACGCTGCGTGCCCTTTCACAACCCCGCGACGCCGCAGTTGCTGCTCGAGCGTCGCCAGGTGGTTCGCGCGCAAGATCAACGAGACCACCTGGAGCGACCTGAAGCAGTCGCTATCGACGAGCCGTTTCGCTGCGGCGCCGTGGAGGCCGGCTGCCCCGCCACAAAGGGGAACGTATTGACAGGACAAAGGTCCCCACTGGTGCGGGTTCTGTACAACCAGACCGATGCGTTGTAAGATCAGAGGGCAGAATCCTGGTCAACGCTCAACTGGAGAAATTCATCACATGAACGGCTGTACGCCCGAACAGTTTCAGGCCGAATTGCGCCGTCGCCGTGTCAACAAGTATGGTGACAAGCCAGATGCGGACCTGACCCGTCTCGCCCACGAGCCCATGGTTCGAGGCTTCGCCAGTGTGAAACCAGAGGGTATGGACGACGACTGACCCAGCAGTGGTAGTATGACTCTCCGATGCGACCCCGCCTCACCCGCGGGGTTTTTGATTTTCAGGAGATCACGATGGACATCCCGCACCCCTCCAATGACGCCAAAACGACACCGAATGCGGTAGTTTGCTCACCTCCAGCTTCCATCGTCCTGTGAATTTGGCGGCTGAATTTGACGTCTCGACAACTCCTCGATGGCGGCTCGCGCCGGATCGGTCTCGTCCGGGTGGGCATATCTGACCACCATTTGCACCGATGACAGCCCCATCAGCTCCTGGGTCCTCTGGAGTCGCACGCCCATCGCGGCCAGCCGGGTGCCGAACACGTGACGCAGATCGTGGGTCCGAAAGCTCGGCATGGCACCGCCTCCTCGCGGCTGATGACTCCTGCCACCACCGTGGCCGGCCGGACCCGCTTCTTCCACCACCACAGCGCATTGGGTGGAACCCGCCGCTCTCCCGCCAGACCCAAGGAGTGCTTCCGCTCATGGCCTGTTGCTCGCGCAGCACCGCTATGACGCCCTCCGACATCAACACGGTCTGACCCTCTCGCGGGTCTGCTCGAATCTTGGACTGTTTGATGTCAATTCAAGCGTTCGCGCCTGCCTGCGGGGTTTC
>JAJXVI010000180.1 GCA_021782195.1 bacterium
GCGTTGCGCATCTACAACGGAGTTGTCGAAGGTGAACGTCTTTTCGTCGTAGCGGACCAGCAGATGGACCGTAACCAGTACCCGCAAGCACTGACGACGTTGGACCATATCCTTGCACTCAACCCGCTCTACTATCCGGCCTATGACGCAAAAACGTTCATCTACCTCGACGTCTACCACGACTCTCAAAAGGCGCTCCAGACACTCAAGACCGGCCTCGCTTTCCTGCCCCATGACATGCGACTTCATCGCGCACTCGGGCAGTACTACCTGCAGGTCGCACGGGACTACCGTAAGGCCCACACAGAACTGAGCCTGGTCTACCAGCACGATCCCGAAGATTACGTCGCGAGAAACCTGCTCCGCGAGGCAGATGAGTCTCTGGCACCCCCGGGAAGAACTTCCTCCACACGGGCCGTCCACGCACTCTGACGCGAAAGCGCCAGGGCAACATTCCCGCGTCATCCCGCAAAGGTGACGAGTGAATCGGCTCCGTGCAAACTCTCCCGGCTTGACGTGCCAGTCCGGAAGGACCGCGCGTGTTCTCACCAGTATGATCCTGACATCTTCAAGAAATGAGCCCCTTCCATGAAGTTCGTTCTCTGGGCTGCCTTCTGCCTCGCCGCCTGGCTCTTGCCGGCGTTTGCTCCCGCGAACGCGCTCCCACCCGCAAAGAAGCCGGACAAGACATCCACGACGAACAGACCCGCCTCCGGCAAGCCCCAAACCTCCTCCCCGGAGATCGCACGGTGGGTTGGAGCATGGATGGGTGCATCCACAAGAATCCTCACCATGGTGGCCAGCGACGGGCGAGCCAGGGTTCATCTCGGAGGATCGACGGTTGCTCGCCTTCGGAACTATGAAACCGCCTTCTTCGTCAATGCGGAACAGGGGCTTGCCGACTGGTCTGGCACCGTGCGCGTGCCGCAACTGGCCAAAACCGTCGCACGACTCCTGCTACACGCAACCTCCGACCGCATCGAAGGATCGGGCACCTTTGACTGCGCCGTTCACGATACGCGAGCCGCAGCTTCCCTTCACGCACATCAGTGGCCAACGGGCGGATCTGCGCTGGGAAGTCTGTTCATCGACGCGCCGCTCGACGTGGCGCGCTTTGGACTCAACGGCGCCTGGTTTGACGGCAACCTCGACAGTTCGTGGCAGGCACTCACCGCCACCATCCACGTCGGTCTGAGTTCACCCCTCATCCCGGCGTACATCCCGATACAGCATTTCTCGCTTGACCTCCGTGACCGAAAGACGGGCTGGTATGCCGACGTCGAACTCACGGCCCTGACGCGTTCCTTCATCGGCCTGCAACTTGCCGCGATCAAGCAGAACCCGAACGAATTCGAACAGAACATCAAGGCGACGCTCGCCGATTTGCCTGGCGTCACCGTGAAACAGATCTCAGTACAGGCCCTGCCTGAGGTCGCAAACACGGTCGGTGTCCACCTGTTGGCACGGGTCACGGGAGTGCGCAGCGCGATTCGACAGGCCCTCCAACCGTTTCTGGCCAAGACGGGCAGAACCAGACAGGCGACGCTCGACCTCAACCGCATTCTCGCGCTGACCGTCCATCACGTGCAGATCACACTCAATCGCAGCGTCGATACGCTGGTTCTTGGCGCTCACCTCCACGCCTCGAACATCGGCGTCTTCGCAACCGGCTACCTCGGACTCTATCCCAGCGTCATGGAAATGCTGACCCGCCACGCTCCTGTCGCCGTGGCGGCAGACGTCGTGCAGAAACTGATGCAAAGGGCCAGTGCCATCCAGTTTCAACAACTCGCCGAACTGCTCTCCGATGCGGCCTTGCATTCCGCCCGACAGACGGCGCAGTGGGAGATCCGCCTGCAGGGCGTAAACGATCGTGTGCAGGTCAACGGTTCTCTGACGGCCTCTTCTCACACCGCAGACCTCTCCGCGGTCGCCGCCCGGCATCACTATCCGCTCCTGACACGGACCGGGATCGACCTGGATGTGCGCACCGTGGGCGAACGCATCCGTGGCACGGGACGTCTCGATCTCATCGGCCCCTGGGTCGAAGCGGAACGGATGGCCTACGCGCAGGCTGCAACCACAATCCCTGAACTTGCGTCCGTCGCCGCAACGCTCCAGCACTTCGCCCTGAACGAAGCTGGAATGGAGGTTCGTGTCGGTGCGGACGGAGTCGTCACAGCACAGGGCGCCGCGCGTACCACTCGCTTCGAGCCGGTCCTTGCGGCCCTTGCAACCCGCTTCATTCCGATCACACCCGAAGGGCTGTATGCATTTGCTGGGCGCTTCGTGCAACGAGGTCCCGCGACCGCATCACACACCCTCGACCTGTACTACAACCGTACGCAGGGAAGTCCAAAGGCATTTGCCAACCTTGTCACCGAGTTCTTTCACAGTCATCGCAACACCCTCGTGACGCCGGCCGCTTCCAACATGGTGAGCCCTGGCGTGGTGCCCACCGCCACCTTCCAGATTCAGCCGTAAGCCCGGCCCGATTGCCCAGAAACGGCGCACCCGGCGACCGCAGGCCACCCGTGCGTTTGGTGCAGCAACCGGTCAATTCGAGCACGTATTGCCAGGGAATGCACGTTCTGGTAGACTGGAGCGTGTGTGACAATCAAAACGGTCCGGGAGATGGTATCGAGACTCCAGAGCGCGGCAAGAAGTAGAGGTCAGACCTTACTTGCCGATTCGTGAACACGAAGAGCCTCCGGGCAGGCAAAGCAGGTTCCACCGAGCACTGGTGGTCGCCTTTGCCTTTGTCGCTATCAATCTCCTGCTTTCCGTTCGTCTGCTCCCTTCCGACATCACTTCACTGAGCGTCGGCCAGGTTGCGCCTCACGACATCGAGGCGCCTCGTAACGTGGAAGTCATCGACGAAGCCGCGACGCGACGAGCCCGTGAGGAAGTGATCCGCCAGCTTCAAGACAGCGGGCCGATCTATGTTCCCCGCAACGTGTACGGGGAGATCGACGTTGCGATTGTACGCACGTTTCGTGCGCTCAGCCTCATGCGAAGCCTTGACCCTCAGGGGCGTGCCCAGAGCATCAAGTCACTGCCAGTTGCGCTCTCGAGCACTTCCGTGGCCGCCCTGCTGAAGCGCTCTCCACAAAAGTACGACGAGTACAACCAGACGATCCACCAGCTCCTGGAGAACGCCCTCCGCGACAAGGTAACCGAACAGCAACTTGACGAAGCGCGAAGCCGCATGGCGGAGGCGATGCAGAACAGCAAGTTCAAGCCAGACATCCGTGCCGCCCTCACGGAAATGGCCCAGAACGCCCTGCGCCCCAACTGGGTTCCGGACTATCAGGCGACCGTCAAGGATCAACAGGAGAAACTCGCACACGTCGAGCCGGTCAAGGTAGTCATCACAAGAGGTCAGATGATCATCCGCAAGGGAGACGTCGTCTCGTACCTGCAACTGCAGATCCTCGACGCCCTCGGCTTTCATCAGCCGACCTTCAACCTCTACGCAGTCCTGGCGAACGCCCTCTTCGTTGCCCTCCTGATCTTCGTGGTTGCCATCTACATTGCCCAGCAGGAAGGCACGGAACTGGCACAGCCTCGCCTGCTCTGGCTCCTGACACTCCTCGTTGTCGCCGCGCTCGGTCTTTCCAGAGCTGGAATCCAGGTTTCTCCCTACTTGACTCCGATTGCAATGGCCTCAATTCTGATGAGCATCCTGCTCGACTACCGCCTCTCCCTGCTGGTCACCGCTTTTCTCGGACTCTGCGTCGGCATCATGACAATGGGGAGCGTGCCTTCCGACCTGACCCCCTGCGTCGCAGCCACCATTACAGGGGTCGTCGCCGTGCTGTCAGTCACCAACGTCTCACGACGCGGCGACCTCATGATGGCAACCCTCGTGGTGGTACTGGTCAATGTCGTCGCCGTGCTCGTGGTCAATCTGTGGGGGAGCGACGACATCCTCAGTTCGCTTGGCACAAATGCGCTCTACTATGGAAGCCTAAACGGCCTGGCGGCAAGCGTGCTCGCCATTGGCGCGCTCCCGTTCCTCGAGACCGTTTTCAACGTGACCACGCACATCAAGCTGCTTGAGCTCTCGAATCACACTTCAGAACCGCTGCTGCAACGCCTCATGACGGATGCCCCTGGCACCTATCACCACAGCATGATCGTCGCCAATCTGGCAGAAGCGGCCGCACGCAGGGTTGGCGGAGATCCCCTCCTGGCCAAGGTCGGTGCCTTCTACCACGACATCGGAAAGATGAAAGCAGCCCATTTCTTCGTGGAAAATCAGGTTGGCCAGGAGAATCCACATGATCGTCTTTCCCCGCGCCTGTCGGCCCACATCATCATCTCGCACGTCACGGACGGCGTGGAAATGGCACGCACGGCGCGTCTCCCGCAGGTTGTAGCCGATTTCATCGACATGCACCACGGTAATCGACTGGTCTCCTATTTCTATCACAAAGCCCTTCAGCACGGAGAAGAGGTGAATCAGACCGACTACCGCTACCAGGGACGGCGTCCACGCAGTCGAGAGACTGCCATCGTGATGATGGCCGACACCATTGAGGCCAAAGCGCGACTCCTGACCCGACCCGACCAGGAGAACCTTGAGAAGATGGTGCGCGAAAGCATCAAATTCATCATGGACGACGGTCAACTCAACGACAGCGACCTGTCACTGCGCGACATCGAGCAGATTGCACAGGCGTTCGTCAAGACGCTCGTGAGCATCTATCACTCACGGATTGAATATCCCCAGTTACCTTCTCCCCCTCCCCCGGCCACTTCCACTTCCGCCACACCGTCGTCTCTGTTGTCTGCGGGCGCCTCCGGGGCACCATCCTCGAGCCTTCGGCCGCAAAAGAGGAGTCCGGCCGAAAATGAAGCCACCTCGTCAGGTGAAGACAGGTCATCACCCCGCTCTGCCGACAACAAGCCCAAGGAATCGGAATCCGCACCGCATACATAGGAATGAAGACCACAGATTCTCATGCCAGGTAGACAGCCCGTCCAGCATCCTTCCCATCCCCCTTCCAATGATGACAGCGAGGCCCCCTCGACTTCCACCCCCGCTCAACCGCCCTCCCACACTTCTTCATCCGAACCGCCACGGAGCACGCGCTGGATGATTTCCGTTCAAAGGCGGAAACGCTTCGCGGGTCTGACACGCGGCCTGATTCAACGTGCCGCCCGCCAGGTGCTCCAGAACGAAGGCGTGTGTTCCTGTGAGGTCAGCGTGCTGCTCACCGACGATGCGGAGATCCACGACCTCAATCGTACGTGGCGCAACGTGGACGCTCCGACCGATGTGCTCAGCTTTCCTCTCGAAGAGGATTTACTGGCCCTCACGCCCGGCGCTCCCCTTGGCGATATCGTCATCTCCGTGGATACCGCCCAACGCGAGGCTTCCTTGCGAGGGGCGTCGGTGGACGAAGTCGTGGCACATCTGGTCGTACACGGCGTCCTTCATCTGATCGGCCACGACCACGCACAACGGGATGAAGAACAGCTCATGCGCACGCGAGAGCAGGTCGCTCTGACCCGGCTTCACGCACGACCGGTCATGTGGGGCGAGTCAGAACAATGAGGCGACGCTTCAGCGACAGCGTCAACCACGCAGTAGACGGCATCGTGTATGCCTTTCGCACTGAACCACACATGAAGGTTCACTTCGCGCTGTCGGTCCTCGCGCTCGTGTTCTGCTTGATGGTCGAACTCGACCCGGTTGAGCTGTTGGCCATCTTCACGACCATCTCGATGGTCATGGTCGCTGAAATGTTCAACACGGCCATTGAAAAAATTGTGAAA
>JAJXVI010000181.1 GCA_021782195.1 bacterium
GAACGTAGTGCTGCCACCATGGCCGGCTCCAGCATGACCAGTTGAAAGCGCCGCCAGGTCCAGCCGAGGTCGGTGAAGCCAGTTCCCACAGCGACGCGCAGTCGATAGTGGCGAAGAAAGTCGGCAGTGGCCTCATTTACTGTATCCGAAAGCGTGGTGCGCACGTCACGCGCACCGACGCTTCCCCGCTCGGGTGGGAGCGGGCCGGGGACCATTTCTCGGGTCGAGTAGTCCATCGTCAGTGGAGCGCCGACAGGGTGACGCCCTCGTTGGCGAGCAGATCCTGCCCTGCGACGCGTCCGAGAAGAAGTTCGAGCCGGTCAGGGAACTCGCCGAAATCGGCGCGCTTGCAGGTCAGATCCGCATCGGCCAACACGGTGCCCTGCGCGATGTCGCGTGCGGCCACGACCCGCTTTCGCGCGACCTGACGATATCGACGCCCAGAATCGGAGAGGCCGCGAAACGCCGGGTTGCCGAGTGCCAGTTCAGCCTGCCGGAGGCGTTTCACGAAGTCGGCAAACTCGTCCGGGTTCAAGGCGGATTCGTGATCCTCGCCTTTCAATGCCCGGTTGTGCGTGATGTGCTTTTCGATGACCTGGGCTCCCAGGGGCAGTGCCATGAACGGAATCTGCGTGCAGAGCGGGTCTTCTGCGTCAATGTGATCGGCAAGTCCCACGGGGCAGCCGAACGTGTCGGCGAGCGTGCGCAGTTTGAGGAGGTCGGTGTCCTCGATGCGCGTCGGATAGTTCTGCTGGCCGTACAGGATGATGTACGACTCATTGTGCTCGGCGCGCAACCACCCGATCACGGTCTCGATCTCGCCGAGGGTGGCCCCGCCAACGCGCAGGAGAACCGGTTTTCCTTCCCGTGCGACCGCACGTACGAACGACTCCTCGACAAAGCAGGCTGCTGACAGCACATAGAGGTCCGGGTCAAACGAGCGGCTGATCTCGAGGCTTGGCGCGTCGTTTGGCATGACGGCCAGCGCAAGGTCCGCATCGCGCGTCGCGGCAATGATGTCGGGCCACCAGTCCGTGCGGATGTTGACGTTGTCAAGGTAGCGGAATACCTGCTCCGATTCCTTGCCTTTCGAGACTCGACCCTCGCCGCTTCCATAGTGCGGCACCATGTAGGCCGCAACGTCGGTCACGTGCACGCTCAGGCAGTCGGCTCCCGCCTGCTTCGTGCCGCGCACGATGTCGAGCGCGAGTTCCTTCTTTCCGTCGTGGCTCCAGGCCATTTCGGCCACCACGTAGGTGCGGCCGCTTCCAATTTCAACGTCGCGTATCTTCATGTTCGGAGGACCTTCCTTGTAACGGTCATGGTGCTCTTCACGTGCGTGGCCGGCACGTAGAGGAGCGGAACGCTTGATCTGTGGGAGCGGCGGGAGAGAGGAACCCGAGTGCGCTCCTGTGTCCGGCAACGCACGATGCCGGGACGTGTCGATGCTACGGGAGCAGGTCGTAGAACCCCTTCTTGAGCCTACCCGTGCAGGCCGTCTTCAATGCTCGCTTGATGCGTTCGGCGGCGTGTCCGTCGCCGTACGGGTTCACCACTCCGGGGAGCGCCTCCTGGAATTCCCGACTGTACAGTCGCTCAAAAGCCTGCGCGATGGCGTCGCGTTTGGCGGCACAGTGGATGACGCTCGAAGCGGCGACCCTGCCTTTCTGTCGGTCGCCAATGTTGATGGTGCCCACGTGGAAGCTCGAAGCCTCGATAAGTCCGCTGGAGGAGTTTCCCACAACGGCGTCGACCTGGGCCAGAACGGAGAAATAACGCTGCTGCCCGAGATTCTCGACAAAGGTCGAGCGGTCCGGATGGCGTGCGGCAAACGCCCGAAGTCTGGCATTGACCTCTCTTCCCTGCGGATCGGCGTTGGCTCCGGTAAAGATGATGGTTGTGTCGGTGCGTGCTTCAAGCTCGGCCAGGAGCGCGTCGACCTGGCTACCGGCCGTCCGGTGTTCGAGCGTCACGGGGTGATAGGTGACCAGCAGGTTGCGGGCTCCGAAACGTATCCCGAGCGAGGACTCGAGTTCCCCGCGTGCGATGGGGCTCACGGTGCGGATGGCGTCCAGCCCCAGCGCGCCGACGTTGAACACGCGTTCCGGGTCCTCGCCGAGCTGGATCACGCGGTTGCGGTACGCCTCGGTCGAGGTGAAATGGAGGTGGCTCATCTTGGTGATGCTGTGCCGAAGTGCGTCATCAAAGGCTCCCGCCGTGACCTCACCGCCGTGGATGTGGGCGACCGGAATCCCCGACAGGTGCGCTGCGCCGACCGCAGCAAACAGTTCGAAGCGGTCTCCAAGCCCGACAACCAGGTCCGGTGCGAGTCTGGCCAGGGCTTCTCCAAACGAGATGAAGGCCAGTCCCACCATCTTGCAGGCCCCGACCCGGGTATCGGAGGAGAGCACGATCTCGATGCGTTCCGCAATGGGAAAGCCGTCCCGTTCGATTTCCTGCACGGTGAGACCGTGATCCGGGGACAGATGGGTCCCCGTTACGAGGAGTCCGGCCTCAAGTTCGGGGTCGTTCTCGATTTCCCGCATGAGCGGGCGGAGCAGCCCGTACTCCGCGCGACTGCCGGTAACGACGCAGACGCGTTTCATCCAATCAACTCTTTCAGTGTTGCACAGACGTGTTCCACATCATGCTCGGCGTTCAATGTCGAGCTGGGCAGGCAGATGGTGTGCTCGTAGATCCGCTGAGAGTTGGTGCACGGTTGCTTTGCAAAATCCTGATACGGAGGAAACTCGACGATCGGCATGAAGAGGCGACGGCACTGCACGCCACGGGCAAGCAGGGCCTTCTGAAGCTCGGAGACGTTGATGTCCTCATGTTCAAAGAAGACCGCGTTGAGCCACCACGAACTTCTTCCCGGGCCGATTTCGCGTTGCAGCCGGATGCCGCGTATTCCTCGCAGCTGCTCGGCGTAGATTTCGTGGAAGCGTTGCTTGCGCGCGACGAAATCGTCGAGGCGGGCGAGCTGGGCCAGGCCGAGCGCGGCTTCGAGGTTCGTCATCCGGTAGTTGAGACCGACCTCCGGGTGGTAGTACCCCAGGCTCTCGTCACGGGCCTGGTTTACCAGGAACTTCACGTGTTGCAAGCGCTCGGGGTCGGCTCCAATGACCATTCCGCCGCCTCCCGTGGTCATGGTCTTGTTGCCGTTGAAGCTCAGACAGCCAAAGTCTCCGAAGGTGGCCATCGGGGCGCCGTTCCAGGTTGCGCCAAGGCTTTCGGTGGCGTCTTCGATGATGGTCAGGGAATGCTGTCTTGCCAGCGTCTGCAAAGCATCCATGTTGGCCGGATTCCCGAGCAGGTGGACGGGCAACAGCACCTTCGTGCGCTCGGTGAGTGCCTGCGCGCAGAGATCGACGTCCATCGTCCAGCTGTCAAGGTCGACGTCGACGAAGACAGGGCGCGCGCGCACGTAGCGAATGGGATTGGCGGTCGCGACAAACGTCAGGGCGGGAAGCACGACCTCGTCGTCGTCGCCAACGCCGCTTTCCAGCAACGACACGTGCAGCGCAGCGGTTCCGCTCTGGGTCGATACAGCGGCGGTAGCGCCCAGCCATCGGGCCATTCTCTGTTCGAACTCCGGCACGAACGGCCCGACGGTGGAGACGAAGCCGCTGTCGATGGCACGCGCCAGGTACTCTTTTTCCAGGGCGCCGACATTCGGCGCATCCAACCAGATGGGACTAGATGGCGTAGACATGAGGTTTATACAGGCGCAGGTTTTCAGCATTGCGGAACCAGCGGATGGTTTCCATCAGTCCCTCTTCCAGCGTGTGTTGTGGCTTCCAACCGGTCAGGGCGTGCATCTTCGCGGCATTTCCGAGCAGCCGTTCGACCTCGCTTTTTTTCGGGCGTATCCGTTGTTCATCTCGTTCGACCCTGGCGCCCGGAGCGATGAGATTGCACAGCAGCTCGGCCACGTCGCCGATGCCGTGCTCTGTTCCGGTTGCGATGTTGATCTCTTCTCCGATTACATTGTCGGCGCGCGCGATGGCGACAAAACCGTCTGCAGTGTCGGTGACGAAGTTGAAGTCGCGGGTGGGGGCGGTGTCGCCGAGGCTGATGGTCTGCGCTCCGCCCAGCAACTGCGAGATGATGGTGGGGATGACGGCCCGTGCGGACTGTCGTGGACCGAATGTGTTGAACGGTCGAACGGTGACCACAGGCAGGTCAAACGAGCGGAAGAATGACTCAGCGAGACTGTCGGCCGAAATCTTGGTGGCGGAATAGGGAGACTGGGGCTGGCGCGGATGCCGTTCGTCGATGGGCACGTAACGTGCGGTTCCGTAGACTTCGGAAGTCGAGGTGACCAGCAGCCGCTCGATGTTGAAATCGCGTGCAGCCTGCAGGACGTTCAGTGTGCCCCGCACATTTACGTCGACGTAGCTCTCGGGCGATTGATAACTGTACGGGATGGCAATGAGTGCTGCGAGGTGGAATACAACGTCAACCCCCTTTACGGCGAGCCGCACCATGTCCTGGTCGCGAATGTCCCCTGCCATGACCTCGATTGCATTTCGCTCGGCTTCCGGCAGCGCTTCGAGCCATCCCCATCTTCCCAGTGAGTTGTAGTGCACGAGCGCGCGCAGGTTGCAGCCTTCCTTGAGCAGTCGCTCGACGAGGTGGCTGCCAATGAAACCGCCGGCCCCTGTCACGAGCACGGTCTTGTTTCTGAGCTCCATTTCGGTCTCCATCAATCTGTCTTGTCCGGCGTTGACCGGCTGTATCCGCGCTCGGTGGAGGGCTACCCGTCCCGCCCGGCCCATTCTGGTGGCGACCAGACCGAAGCAGATGCGCCACCCCCTGGAGGGCGTGGCGGCCTGTGCTTGTTCAATGCGCGGCGGAAAGTCCCTCTTGCTGGGGCCGGATTGCTTGCTCGTAAAGCCCCAGCAGTCGCGAGGTCATCACTTCCAGGGAATAGGATGCGCGTATGCGAGCCAGACCAGCTTCACCCATCGTGGCCGTCCGGTTGCGGTCTTCGAGCAGCGCGGCAAGGTGCGCGGCGAGTGCGTCGACATCCTCCGGAGGTGCAAGCAACGCAGTGGCCCCATCTTCCACGGCCTCCACGATGCCTCCCACCGCGAAGGCCACGATGGCGCGTCCGCATGCCTGCGCCTCGAGGGCGACAAGTGGAAACGCATCCTGGCGGGAAGCCAGGACCACCACGTCAGCAGCCGCATAGGCCGGACGTGGATCGGCAAGGCTGCCAAGGAATCGCACGCGAGCCGTGAGGCCGAGGTCGCTGACGAATTGCTCGAGTTCTGAGCGCATCGGGCCGTCACCGACCATGATGAGCATCCCACGTGGCACCCTGGAAAAAGCCCTGAGGAGGAGGTCTGGCCCCTTTGTCGGCCACAGGTTTCCGACGGCGGCCACGATGGGCGTGTCGTTCTCGAGGCCGAGGAGATGGCGGGCTTGCGCGACGCTTGACGGCTGAAAGCGCGCGGTATCGATGCCGTTGGGGATGACGACGGTGGATGCCTCCGGAACGCCGCATGCCACGACCTGCCGGCGGAGGGCTTCCGATACGCACACCACGCGGTCGGTCCGGCGTTCCAGGATGGAGCGCGCAAGTCCGCTCATGTGGGGTTCCATGAAGGTATGGATGGTGCGAATGATGGGAACCCCTCTCCACCCGGCGGCCAACCCCACCAGCACGTGGTCTCGCCAGGCGTGGGCGTGTACCACGTCAACGGATCTCAGGGCTCGCCACGCCTTCCAGACAGTGCGAGGATCGACCTCGCTTGCGAAGGGAGCGGTCAGGGGG
>JAJXVI010000182.1 GCA_021782195.1 bacterium
GTGGTGGCGGAACAACGTGTCCCGCGCGGGACCCACTGCGCGGGCCGTCACTGGAGTGCCCACTGGAAAGCGCACATTTCGTGAGGGATGTCCCGAAGGCACGCTCCATCTGAAAGCGCGCGACGCGCTCGCTGAGGATACGCAGGGCGTGGGCGCACTCGCCCAGGCGCAGACGTGCCCGCATCAGCTCTCCACTCCCCGCATACAGCGAGTCGAGACGGCTCACCGAGACGCGCAGGAAACCCTCGGGAGGGGGCAAAGGCACCGCCGAGGACGAGTCAAGCACGACCTGGCTGTCCAACGAGTCGAGCTGGCGTTCCGCGCTAACCGCCTTCCGCACGCCAGATTCCTGTGTCTGGGCGGGAAGATCCCTCTGCACCGGTACGACGATGGCGCGGGTATCGCTCCCGAGCTGCTCAGGCTCCAGAACAGCAAGCGACGTCGGTGGCTGCAAAGGAGCGTGGGCAGTCTCGCGTTCAACCACGCTGCCCCCGTCGGGCACAGGCCCCTCCGAGGGCGCAAGCCACGGCAGCAATGGCTCGTCGTCGGGCAGGGTTCCTCCGGCCCATAGACGACGTCCGGCGGCGAGCACCGCGTCGACGACGGCAAACATCTCGCCGAACTGCTCCGGCTCGGGCAGAAGGCCGTGCCGCACGACGTCAAGCTGGTCTTCAAGCCAGTGACAGGCCCGCTCGACCGGGCGAATCTCAAAGGCCGCGGCCCCGCCTTTCAGGCTGTGTGCTGCACGAAACAGCTCGTTCAGGCCAGGACCGTCGATGGTCTCCCCTTTTTCAAGGGCAAGCAACCCGCGATTGAGGGTCTCGACGTGTTCCTCCAGCTCTTCCAGGAAACACTCGAGTATCGCCCGCCAGGTTACCGGATCGTGCGTCATTTTGCTCCGGACGAGTGCCCGTTTGTACCCAGCATGCTCTGCAGGGTCTCCGAAAGGCTGTTCAACTCGATCACCGCTGACTGCGCCTGCTGGGTTGCTGAAAGCGTGCTCTGCGTGATGCCCTGGATGTTCTTCATGGCCTGATGAATCTGTTTCATCCCAACAGACTGCTGGTTTGCCGACGTGAGGATCTGCGAGGCCGACGTTGCCGCGAGGGTGATGGTGTCAACGAGTTCGCGGATCGTGTCATCGGCGCGCATGACCACCGTCGTCGCACCCTGGACGCTGCGCGTGCCCTCCTCCATCGAAAGCACCGACCTCTGCGTGAGCTTCTGGATGCCGCTCAGCATCTGGCGCACCTGTACGGTTGCGCGCTTGGACTGGTCCGCCAGGAGACGAATCTCGTTGGCCACGACCGTGAATCCCTTGCCCTGCTCCCCAGCTCGCGCGGCTTCGATGGCAGCGTTCAGGGCAAGCAGGTTGGTCTGGTCGGCGATGTGGTCGACAGAGCTCACGATCTCCCCGATGTTCTGGGCCTGCTCCGCCAGACGAATGATGTTGTCGGCAAGCCCCTCCACCTGCTCTCGCACTCGGTCCATCGCGGCAATGCTGTCTTCAACGGCCTTTCGCCCGGCCTTGCCGTTCTCGAAAGCCAGTTGCGACGATTCCGCCACGGCCGCTGCACGCGCCGCCGACTGACGGGTGGTCTGTTCCACCTCTTCAACGGCCGCGACGGTCTCGGCAATGGCTGAGGCCTGCTCCTGTGCGCCGCGCGCGTGCTGGGTACTGCTGGTCAGAACGCTCGCCGTGGCTCCCGCCAGTCGAAGGGCGCTGCGCTGAATGCTGTCAAGCAGGCGCTCCCGATCCGTCACTTCCATCGCAATGCAGTAGATGAGCTGCTCGGACGGAACCGGCTTGAGGTTCCACGAAAGCCACACGATGCCCCCATCCGACATCAGGCAGCGATTCTCCAGCCGGGTAATTTCGGTACCGGTGGTAATGATCTGCTGCACTGCCGTAGTCGTGAGCAGACGGTCATCCGGATGCACGATGCTGGTCAGCGGAGCCTCCAGCAACGCCTGGTCGCTTTGATGGAGAACGTCCTGCCACGCGCGGCTGAGTCGCTTGAAACGGCCATCGAACCCGACGATGCAGAGCAGATGCGCCGCGAGGGTAAAAAAGCGCCCCTCCTTGTCGAGCGTGGCCCGGATTCGGGCGGTAAGATCGTTGAAGGAACCCGCAATCTGAGCCAGTTCGTCGTCCCCTGCCACTTCCACGCACAGCCCCATCTCACCGTTCGCGACACGTGACACCGTGTCGGTAAGCGTGCGAGTTCGTCCCCAGATGCTACGCGCCATGGCCAGAATGACGAACGCAACGAGCATCACCAACACAGCCAGGATGGCCTGCAACAGCACCGACCCGTCGTTGAACGTGTCGCTCAACTGGTTGGATCCCCCGGAGAGCGGGCTCAACATCTCGCGCACGTCTCCCGCGATGCTCGTGCCAAGCGCCTGAGCCTGCGCGGCGGTGGTCGAACCCGACAACTGCTCGAGCTCCCTCCGAACCCCCTGCCACCTCTGGCGAACCGCGAGATACTGCGCGTCCTCCTTGTTCGCGGTGATCCCGGGCAGGCGGATTGCACTTCCCCGGCGCAGCGTCAACACCCAGTGATCGACCTCCTGCTCGCTCTTGCGCAGCTCCACGACCTGCTGAGGAGCAGTTGGCAGGATCGGATTGAAATGAATGGCGTCGTCAATCAGTCGTTGCGCTGCAAGACGAATCTCGAATCGGGCCAGCTTGACGGAATTGTCTTCCGATGTCTGCACCTGATGCAACACGTCCAGCACGTTCACGACCAGGAACGCGGACAGCGCAACCAGGAAGAGTGCGACCCATAGAAGGTTGGTGGCGATGCTCCTGCGCCAACGGGCTGGCTTGGTTGTCATTGGATCCTTTCAAAATCGAGCAGAGGGGTTCGTGAGGATATGGTTTCGTCTGTACCTGTCGTTTCCCTATACCCGGCTTGCAGAGTACGTGCGGCTTCTCACGGCGTCGGAACACCACGCAGTTGCAGTCGCGGGTCCTGCAGCAACATCTCTGAGTCAAGCAGGAGAAGACCATCGGTTGTGAGTGCCTGAATGAGGCGTGTTTCAGCCCCACCGGTCAGCGTGCTGTGCAAGAGATCGCCCTCGCGCAGGGTAACGATCATGCCCACCGAGTCCACAGCGAGTCCAAACTCCGCCACGTCGCGCCCCAGCACGATGGCCAGCGTATCGCGTCTCACACTCATGGCCGGAACACCTGCCCGCCGGACCGTGTCATCACGCCGGCGCCGCGGAGCGCCTGGCGAGACTCGGTCGTCCTCTCGCGTCGTCTCCACGGTCTGGGTGGTGGCATTCGGTCCAAGGAGCAAGCGCAGGTCGAACAGCGGCAGAATCGTTCCTCTGAGATTGAACAGGCCAAGCAGGCGAGGGGGGGTCCCCGGCACCGGCGTATAGTCTGAAAGACGCGCGATCTCGCGGGTGTTCCCGAGTTGCAGACCAAACCTGTCCGAGCCGACCGCGAAGGTGAGCACCCGGACCGTTACGACATCTTCTTCCTCGCGGGTCGAAGCCAGTTCCTGGGCTCGTTCCTCGAGCAGTCGACGCTCGTTCTCCTCGTCGAGCGCTCTTTCCACGCTCACGCGGTTCAGTCGCGCAAGCACTTCGTTCCAGTCGGTCAAGACTCGCCTCCCAGGGTGGATAGATGAGCGCAGGCGGCATCATAGAGCATGCCCGCCTGCTCGTCGGGTGAGAGGGCCAGCACGGTCTCCCGCGGCAGGCGTCCGCTCAGGACGCAGACGTTGCGCATCGCGCGGCGCGCAGCCTCGCGATCACCCAGGCGCACCTGCAACACACCGACGTAGAAGTGCACGATGGCGAGCGTGGGATCCAGATAGAGCAGACGTTCGAACGCGTGGAGCGCGTCCTGGTTATGTCCGCCGTCCATCAGCACGAGGGCGTGAAGGAATCGCAGCTCGGTCGACATCGGATGAACGGTGACGGCGCGCGCCGCGAGCGCGATGACCGATCGCCCCGGCTGCGTACGGGTCAGTTCGCGAAGGTGCTCCAGCACCTGCTCCACCGATTCCGGCAGCCAGTCGCCCGATTCGCCTTCTCCTCGCCTGTCGGTGCCGGTGACGCCAGCGCTCGCCCGCGCGACTGTCTCCTCAGCCGTCGGGTCGATCTGCGCGGAAGGGATGCCCCCCGAAGATCGGGGGGGCACCGGGGGGACGGCGTCCGTCGCTCCAGTTTGCGGACGCAGGGCGGCCATGGCCGCGGACGCTGCAAGGCGCGCCGCGCGCAAAGCCGGACCGACCGCTCCCAGCGCGGAGGTGTCCAGGTCCCCCTCGGAGCCGGGCAACTTCGCCGCGACTGCAAGCCGTGACACGCGTGGCTGGCAAGCGGGACCCGGGCGACGGTAGAAGGTGCCCGCCGACGTGGTCACCGACTCGAACGGTACGCCTTCGAGAATCGGGTCGCTCGCCCCCAGGATAAGCCATCCGCCCTCCACCAGCGAATCAAAGAGGCGCAATGCCGCCTTGCGCACGGCGTCCCGGCTCCAGTAGATGAAGACGTTACGACACAGAATGAGGTCGAGGTCCCAGATTCCGCTGATGACCGACGGATAGTCCTCACCCACGAGATTCACGTGCAGAAATCGCGTTCCCGCGCGCAACCGCGGCAACACCTGATACAGCTCCTCCTGCTCGACAAACCAGCGCGCCACCTGGATCGGGTCAACGCCGCGCAGCGACCAGTTTCGATAGGTGGCCGCACGTGCTCGATCGAGGGAGCGTCGGGAGATGTCGCTTCCCAGCACCGTGGCGCCGTCAAGGGCACCCGCCTCGTCAAGGAGCATCGCCAGGGTGTGCGCCTCCTCCCCCGTCGAGCAACCCGCACTCATCACGCGCAACGGCCGCTCGCGCTCCGCCAGAAGACGAGGAATGAAGTCGTGGCGCAGATACTGGATCTGCAAGGCGTCACGAAAGAAGTAGGTTTCAGGTACGATGAGCGTCTCCACCACGCGCTCAAAAGCGTCCTCGTCGCCTTCCGACAGGCGAACCGCCAGGGCCCCCAGCGAACTCAAGCGAAGGTCACGCATGACCGCCATCATGGAGGCCTCGACGTCCGCCGGCTCGAACCCCTCCAGGCACAAGCCGGTTCGTTCCTCCACAATGCGAGCAGCGATCGGGAACCGTGGACAGAAACCCTGCCGTGGCTGCCCCACCTTCACAGCTATTCTGCCTCCCTCAGGTGCAACTCACCCAGGACGACATCGACACCCGGAGGAACCTTCGTCCCCACACGCCACTTCGCCTGCTTCCCCCGGTCCGCGTTCACCCGACCGCCTCCATGAGGGCCGCAACCGCGGCAGTATCGCTCGCGTCGAGCGAAGCGTACACGTCGTGCACAAGTATCGTGCCTTCTTCCAGGCGTGCAAGACCCGCCATGGTCGCGTGCCCCGCTTCCAGGAACTCGATTGGAGCCGTGTCGAGTCGCATCACCTCGTCAACGCGCAACGCCACCAGGCCCGAACCGAGTTCGACAAGGATGAAGTAGTCCGAAGCCGACACCGGACGCGAGGTCAGTCCGAGTCGGGTGCGCATGCTGACAACCGGCACGCTTTTACCGCGCACCTGACACACCCCGTCGACCGCATGCGGCATTCCCGCCACCGCATCGACCGCCACCGCTCGAACAATCTCGCGCACGGTGTCGACGGGCACGGCGCAGCAACGTCCGTCCACCTTGAACAGCAGGAGAAGCGTCGGAACCGGTGCGTGACTGCTCACGAAGAGGCTCCCTGCGACCACTTCACGAGGCACTAGATCGGAA
>JAJXVI010000183.1 GCA_021782195.1 bacterium
TGCTTCGCCATCGCAATCTCCATCGGGCTGCAATACGGGGTTCCGCTGGAGGAGTTTGTTGACGCTTTTGTGTTCACTCGGTTTGAGCCTAACGGCGTGGTCGGAGGGCACAGCAACATCAAGATGTCGACGTCGGTCATCGATTACGTCTTCCGCGAACTGGCCCTGTCGTATCTTGGTCGCACCGATCTCGTGCAGGTCAAACCCGAAGACCTGCGCGGCGACGTCGTGGGAACCCCGACGCGCGTACCGGACTTTGACGGGGAAGAGGAAGGCGAGGAGATCAGCGGCTTCGTTCCTGGCGTTGCGCACGAGGACCACAGTTCTGTCGGATTCGAGCGCAGCATGGTGGCCCGAAGTGGTGCGGGATCCGAGACGACGGGGGGAAGCGTCGTAGCCGATCGCATGACGTCGGTCGCGTTGTCCGAGTCGTCCCCTGTCGGCGCCGCGCGGCGCGCGAACGGTGCGACGTCCTCCGCTTCGAACGCCGGAGCGGCTCGATCCGCGAACGGTGCCCGTGCACACGGGGAAGCTTCGGGCGTTGAGAAGAGGCGTGGCACGACGTCGACTCACGAAAGTGATGACGTGCTGGCCCTGACGCGCAAGATTCGGGAGGCCCGCATGAAAGGCTACGAAGGAGATCCGTGCAAGGGCTGCGGCTTCTTTACGCTTGTGCGTAACGGGGTCTGCTTGAAGTGCGACACCTGTGGAGACACCAGCGGTTGTTCGTAGACGCTTCGTGCTGGCGGGAGACGGACACCGCAGTGCGCGAAACCTCTCGCCAACAGGCCATAAACCCGGAGTGCCCACCAGTTATTTGACGATCGGCACGGCCGGGTGAAGGTCAGATCTTCGACCCGACAATCACAGGTGAGTGCATCTGCACGTCGACCGTCTCAACGCGCTTGAATCCCGCATCATGGAGCCACTCGGTATATTCTGCGAGCGTGAACGTGTCTCCGTGTCGGGTGTTCAGAAGCATGTTGAGTGCAAAAGCCAGCGGATACACCGGGGCACTGCGCTCATCGTTGGGAACCATGTCCACGATGACCACGTGGCCGCCCGGCTTCATCGCCCGGTGGAGTTGTTGCAGCAATTTTCGGGAACCCGCCTCGCCTTCGCTGTGTACGATGTTACCCAGAATGGCTGCGTGGAACTGCTCCTCTCCAAAGTCGACGGCTTTGAGGTCGCCGGCGAGGAACGAGTAGCGATCCGTCAATCCGTGCGGTTCGAGATAGGCGGGGAGTCTCTCGAGAAGAGCGGGGAAGTCGTTGGCCGTGACGTGAGATTGTGGGCAGGCTTCGGCAATGGCAATGCTCCATACGCCAGAACCGCACGCCACGTCGAGCACGCGTGCATCGAACGCGGGCAGACGATTCTTCAGCCACTGTGCGACAAGCTGGGCCCCCCGCCGATTGCGCAGGTGCAGGGCCGCCACGAGACTCGGAAAGAAGGCTGCGGCAACCCCGGGTGATTCGACCTGTGCCACAGGCTCGCCGGTGCGTACTGTCTCCGTCAGATGTGACCATCGGTCCCACATGACGTTGCTCTGGACAAGTGCGCCGATATAGTTGGGACTCGAGGAAACCAGGAGTTTTTGAGTGAGCGGGCCGAGACTGTATCGCCCATCGGCTTTTTGGCACATTCCCAGAGCAGTGGTCGTGTCGAGCAGCATGCGCGTGGCGCGCGGGTCACACTCACAATGTTCGGCGATGGTCTCTGCCGTGGTGGCGCCGGCCTCGATAGCGTCAAAAATACCGACCTGTACGGCGGTCATGGCCACGCGTGATGGAATGAATCCTCCCATCAACAGATCAAACAGACTTTCCTCGGTCAGAGGAGTTGTGGTTTGCATGAGATTTACGGTTCTCCCTTCCCATCCCCCCGTCATCGGCGTACGCCACGTCTGCGCGAACTCCTCTTCGCCGATAACGGGAACCTGCGGGCGTAATCCGCGTCTGCAGCAGGGTCGTGTGTCTGAAGTCGTGAATGGTTTGCGCGAGCAAGACCCGCAACCGTGGGCGCGACCCTCGTACGTCAAGTTTCCCCGGTTTCACAAGCGTGCTTCCAGAGAGTGGCGCGCATGCGCTGGGAGCGCCGTTCCACGTGAGGCGCGGGCGACAGAACGTGGATTTGAGCGTTGCGGCGCTCGTGCGGCCACCAGGAATGTCTGTCGATGTGCGAGGACACCGGTGACGGCCTCGGATTGTGCTTGCGAATGGGTCGCCGACTCACAGGCTCGAAAGGATATAAGCGATCGGATGTTTCGAAGGTCAGAGAAGGTACTCGACATTGTAGAGGTCGGGGACCCGGTGTTGCGCAAGGTCGCTCGCCGGCTTTCGCCGGAGGAGATTACAGCCGAAGCCACGGCAAGCCTGGTTCGTGCGATGAGGACGACCATGAGACGAGCTCCAGGAGTCGGTCTGGCGGCGCCACAGGTGGGCCGCGGCATTGCCCTCGCAGTCGTCGAGGATACGGAGGAACTGGTGAGCCGCACTGACAGTGCCCTCGTCCGCCTGCAGGAACGGCGAGTGGTTCCGTTTCAGGTGCTGATCAATCCTGAACTTGAGGTGGATGACGAAGAAGAGGTCGAGTTTTACGAGGGCTGTCTCAGTCTGGGCAACTTCAGGATGCTGGTACGCCGTCACCGTAGCGTGTGGGTCCGGGCAGCCGACGAGAACGGCGAGGTCCGGGAAATCCACGCAACGGGATGGCATGCGCGTATCCTGCAACACGAGATCGATCACCTCAACGGGGTTCTGTGCATCGACCGCATGACCGGACGCTCCCTGACCACACTGGCCAACTACACGAAGCACTGGAGTCACCTTACTTCCGAGGAGGTACGCCAGGCACTGCGTGCACGGTAACGGCACGACCGCGCGGGCTGACCTTGGCGCCATCGCTGTCGTGCCGCGCGCGTGGCGCCCACCACGTGACGCGCGCGCGTCCTTTCAGGCGGATTCTCGCAAGGCCTGGTCACGGCGTGCGAAGTCTAGAGGGGTGGTCGAAAAGGTCGCGCGAGATCAACATCTGGGGGCTAGAAGGCCGGCCGATCTACTATATCTTGTCGGTTGCGGGATGCCCGCAACCATCAGAAGGGGGTTTTCGGCTGGGCTTCTAGACCGTAACTCGGACCCGCACTTCCATTTTCCGCGTGCGGGAACCGGAAGCCGGGGTGACGTCGTCTCTATGCACGAGCAAGGCCTGATGGCTGTTCGTGCGACCCCAGGTGCTCGAGGCCCGACCATCTGGCTCCTCCGACCTCGTTCCATTGTTTCGGATGGCGCACCACGGACCCCGGGGGTCCACATTTCCACGACCGCACGGAGAGGGATACATTGGATACAGCATTAACAGCGATGCAACAGGCAATCGAGCAGGAGAGCCACCACTTCAAGGCGCTCCAGAGTGAAATCGGGAAGGTCATTGTCGGGCAGGCGTACGTCGTGGAAAGAGTTCTCGTTGGCCTTCTCGCCGACGGCCACTTGCTTCTCGAGGGAGTGCCGGGACTGGCCAAGACCCTGACCTTCAAGACGCTCGCCGCGGCGCTCTCTGCCCGTTTCCAACGCGTGCAGTTCACTCCGGACCTGTTGCCGGCCGACGTGGTGGGGACCACGATCTACAATCCGCAGTCCGGGCAGTTCAGCGTGAAGCAGGGTCCCGTGTTTTCCAACCTGCTGCTGGCCGACGAGGTCAACCGCGCACCGGCGAAAGTACAGAGTGCCCTCCTGGAGGCGATGCAAGAGAGGCAGGTGACCATCGGTGACCATACCTTCCAACTTTCCGCACCGTTTCTCGTCATGGCCACGCAAAACCCGATCGAGCAGGAGGGCACGTACCCGCTTCCCGAGGCTCAGGTTGACCGCTTCATGCTCAAAATCACCATCGACTACCCGACGAGGGAAGAGGAGTCGATCATCATCGACCGCATGACGGCGGGGCTTGAGCCGGTGGCGCAGCCCGTCATGAGCACCGACGACCTGATGCGGGTCAGGCGACTGATTCCCCAGATATATCTGGATGAGAAGGTCAAGAACTATATCCTCGACCTCGTATTTGCCACACGTCAGCCAGAGCGCTATCGTCTCGATCGCTTGAAGGCGCTGATTGCCTACGGTGCGTCTCCGCGTGCGAGCCTTGCCCTGGCCCAGGCCTCGCGTGCGTACGCCTTCCTGCGCGGGCGCTCCTACGTGGTTCCCGACGACGTCAAGGCGATCGGCTACGACGTGTTGCGTCACCGCGTTGCTCCGAGCTACGAGGCCGAGGCCGAGGAACTGACGAGCGTCGATCTGCTGCGTCGGGTCTTCGACGCGGTCGAGGTGCCGTGATGGATGCGGCTCCTTCCGGGGCGCGCACGTCGTCTGCGGGCGCTGCCGGCTCCGACGCCAACGGAACCCCGCTTGGCCTGCTGAGCGAGGAGACGCGTCGCAAGATTCGGAGAATCGAGATTGCGACGAGCAAACTTGTGGATGAGATGTTCGCGGGCAAGTACGAGAGCCTCTTCAAAGGACGTGGTGTCGAGTTCGCCGAGGTTCGAGAGTATCAGCCGGGCGACGATGTGCGGACCATTGACCCCAACGTGACGGCCCGCACCGGGCGCCCGTTCGTCAAGAAGCACGAGGAAGAACGGGAGCTGACCGTGGTACTTGTGGTTGACGCGAGCGCTTCCCAGGACTTCGGAAGCGCTCGCCTGAGCAAGCGTGAGGTCGCATCCGAAGTGGCCGCCATCATCGCATTCTCAGCGCTGCGCAACCACGACAAGGTCGGACTGCTTCTCTTCACCGATCGCGTGGAAAAGTACATTCCACCCCGGAAGGGGCGTCGTCACGCCCTGCGCCTGGTGCGCGAGATACTGGAGCCTACCGTGCAGGTCAGGCACGACGCTGCCGACGCTGCCAGCGATGAACCTTCTCCTGGGACGAGCGCCGACGCTGCGCCCGTGGCACGATCCGGCGCCTGGTGGTCCGCACTCTTGCGGGGACGTTCCCCCCGTCTCCAACCGGCCTCCCGTTCTTCGCGTGATCAGGCTTCCCAGACCAGCGTCTCGGTGGCCCTTGACTACCTCAATCGCGTGCAGAAGCGGCGAGCCGTCGTATTCCTTCTTTCTGACTTTCTGGGACCCGACTTCGAGCGCGCGTTGCGTTCTACGGCGCAGCGGCACGATCTCTCCGGGTTTCGCCTGTTCGATCCGCGTGAGGAGGCGATGCCGTCGCTCGGTCGTCTGCGTCTGCGCGATCTCGAGAGTGGTCGAATGCTGGTGGTCGACACCGCCGCGAGCGACTTCGCCCCGCGCTATCAAGCCGCCGCGCAGCAGCGTCGCGCGCAGCTTCGACGCAATTTTGACCGTTGTGGTGCCGACTTTGCTGAATTTTCGACCGTCGAGGAGATTGTGTCGACCCTCGTACGATTCTTCGAGCGAAAGCAGGCGCGCCGGCGCCAGATGCGTCGGGGAAGGGTGGGGTAGGCTTGTCGCTTCGCTTTTTTCGTCACGGCGGAATTCCGTCGTCACCTCAAGACCTCGGTCGCCTGTGCCTGCTGTTCGTGCTGACCCTGGCGCTCGGGACGGTGCCGCTGGTGCCGGCTCGCGCGCAGGACGCCTCTGGCGCGTCCCCCGCTGCTTCGGGCGCGTCCCCCGCTGCTTCGGGCGCGTCCCCCGCTGCTTCGGGCGCGTCCCCCGCTGCTTCGGGCGCGTCCCCCGCTGCTTCGGGCGCGTCCCCCGCTGCTTCGGGCGCGTCCCCCGCCGCTTCGGGCGCGTCCCCCGCCG
>JAJXVI010000184.1 GCA_021782195.1 bacterium
AATCCCCCCCGGAAAGGAGAACTGCTTCAACAGGCGACGAATTCCGTCGATGTCCTGGGATACGTCGGGATAGATCTCGCTGTAGGTTCCCTCAAGCCAGGTGTTGGCAACGAGACCTGGCCCACCGTGCCCCGGTCCCGCAACAAAGATCACGTTCAGATCCCGGGCGTTGATGACCCGATTGAGATGCGCGTAGACGAAGTTGAGACCGGGCGTGGTTCCCCAGTGGCCGAGCAGTCGCGGCTTGATGTGTTCCATCTCTAGTGGTTCTCGGAGCAACGGGTTGTCGAGCAGATAGATCTGCCCCACGGACAGGTAGTTGGCCGCACGCCAGTAAGCGTTCATCAATCGCAGTTCTTCCGCACCCAGGGGTGCGTGTCTCGGCTTGGACAGCGTTTGCGTCGTCATTACATTCTCCTGGAGCCGGATTCGTGTGGTGCGTCGTAGCGAAGAGCGTATCCTTGACCTTCTCACAGAAGCGCGTGCGAGGAGACGCGATATCGATTGCCTCTGTCGCGCGGGCTTTCGTTTGCGCCCCAAGCCGGCGAGTCATTCTTTACAGATAGCCCTCTTCCTCGCACGTTTTCGCCGACCTTCTTCGCGCGGCAGGATTCGGCCCCTGCCGTACGCGAAGGCCCAATCGTCATGGAAGGCGGATTACTTGCTCTGGGGTTCAGTTTCGTGATCATTGCCGCCGGGGCGTTTGCGCTGTGGCGGTCGCATCGCAATGCGGAAGACCGTCAAATCAAGAAGGCCATCGTCGATCGGCGCTGCGAAGAGTGCGGCACGTTCGTGCAGTCGGATCGTTCGCGGGCGCACCTCGAACTCGAGGGCGTGATGGGTTGGGTGCGGGTGACTGACGAGAAGGGGCGTGAGCGCCTGGAGCCCCGGACTTTCAATCAGTGCGACCGATGTGCGCGCTTTCGGAAGAATGATGACCAGGATGGCAACTGACCGGCGGGTATCATCCTCGGTGAAGAGGTTCGCCGGGCGCTCTCGCGATGGGTGCATCATCACTTGCGTAGACCGTGGTGAGGCGGCTTGGGCGATCACGTGGCCACATCACGGACGACGTGAAGAGGCTGAGGCGAGGTGGACGCATGGAGCTGGGTACGACACTGGAGGGACGGTATCGGATCGAGTCCGTCATCGGTCGTGGTGGAATGGGAGTGGTGTACCTCGGTCAACACCTGATGCTGGGGACGCGCGTGGCCATCAAGGAAATGGCACTGGGTGATTCCGCCGAGCGCGACTACGCTTTTCGAGCCTTTCGGCGAGAAGCCCATCTCCTGGCATCCGCGGGTGGGCACCCCAACCTCGTGCGTGCGATGGACTGTTTCGAGGACGGGGGCAGTCTGTATCTTGTCATGGACTACGTGGAAGGTCGCGACCTCGCCCGCTTGCTCAACGACTCCCCTGGCCCGCTTCCCCTGACCCGAGTCCTTCACTGGGCAGACCAGATCTGCGACGTTCTTGAGTATCTGCATTCCCAGGTCCCGCCCATCATTTATCGCGACCTCAAGCCCGCGAACGTGATGGTGAATGCGAAGGACCGGGTGTGCCTGATTGATTTCGGCATTGCGCGCACGTTTGCGCCTGGTTCTGCGAGCGCGACCCGCACCGTGACCTATAGCCCGGGATATGCCCCCATCGAACAGTACGGACAGGGAGAAATCGACCCTCGAACGGACGTCTACGCGCTCGGTGCCACGCTGTATGCGGTATTGACGCGGACCGCGCCGCCCCCGTCGGTGGAGATTGCCGCCGGTGTGGCGCGCCCCGAACTGCCCAGTCGCTTGAATCCAGCCATTCCCCAGGCGCTGGACACGCTGCTCGCCCAGATGATGGCCGTGCGCGCAGTGGACCGCTGCCCGAGCATGTCGGCCGTGCGCGCGCGTTTGCGGACCATTCTGGCTGCAGTAGAAGCTTCGCCGTCCCCGGCGCAGCGTTACTGTCAAAACTGCGGGGAACATCTTGCGGTTGGCGGGAACTGTCCGCGCTGTGCGCCAGAGGTTGCCCTTGAGACTTCTTACGAGCGGCGACCGGATTGGGGGGCCTTCGCGGGAGCGAGCCCCGCGATCTCCCCGGGTGTCGGACACGCGCCGGGCGGGACCGCAGAAGGCAGTAGCGTGGCATTTCCACCCTGGGAAACCTCCTCTCCGGGCGTGGGAAGCCCGAATCCGTCCCCCCCTGGAGGCGGCGGACTTCCGTCCCCCCCTGGAGGCGGCGGACTTCCGTCCTCTCCTGGAGGCGGCGGACTCCCGTCCTCCGCGGGCGCTGCCGCCCCCTGGCGCGCCTCGTTGCCACCAGCCCCCCCCCTGCCGCCGTTTCCGAGCGCGGTCCCCCGCCAGCAGGCGAATGAATCCGACGGGCGCGGAAATCCGGCGTGGGGCGCCGGCTGGCAGTCCCCTGCGGGTCCGCTGCCCGGCTGGTCGCCTTCCGCCTCTCAGGGATGGGGCCCGCCGAACCTGCCCTTTTCGCTCCCTCCTCCAGGGAGCGGGAACGTACGCGGGAGTTCAGGCTCTGGACCGTCAGTCGGGACGCGGGCCCTGCTTGTCATCATCATGCTGGTCGGCCTCGGGATCGCAGTCTGGTCGGCTCGCGGCCCTGATGCGCCAGACGCGCATGTTGTCACGGCCGCGTCCTCGACAGTGCCAGTGGCAACGGCGCCGTCGCCGGTACCGGTCGTTTCGGAAAGTCCCACCCCGCTGGCCAGCGTGGTCGGCACGAAGTGGTCCGGCGTTGATTCCGATGGTGACCGGTACACGTATTTCTTTCGCTCAGGCGGACATCTTGAGTATTCTTCACCCTCCGGTCACGCATTCTTCAATGGGTCGACCTGGAGTCAGGACGGCAACCAGCTGTCCTGGACGATCAACCACTATTCCCGGTATACGGCAGCCTACCAGGATGGCAGGCTGGTCGGTCGCGCAAGCAATCCGGCCGGTCATCAGTGGACGTTTCAGCTCTATCGCGATCTCGCGCCGGCGACGCCCCTGGCCGGAACCATCTGGCGAGGCACGGATTCCGACCATGCGACCTGGACGGTGAAATTCAATGCTGACGGTACGCTTGACTATCAAGGGCAAAGGGCCCAGTGGCATTATCAGGGTGCCTGGAACACCCTCGACGACGGTTGGACCCTGGTGATCCTGCTCAATCACTATGCTCACTGGAAGGCCACCGTGGATGGCGACTACATGTTCGGAACGGCGGAGAATGCTCGCCCGATGCGGTGGACGTTTACGGCTACTCGCCAGGCATATCGCTAGCAGCCCGGCCGAAACCCCCCTTCTGATGGTTGCGGGTATCCCGCAACCTACAAGATATAGTAGATCGGCCGGCCTTCTAGCCCCCAGATGTTGATCGGCGCGACCTTTTCGGCCGCGCCTCCAGGCACTGCCTCGGGCGCACCGGTGTTTGTTCAGGGGATGAGGGGATCGGGCGGCGTGCACCGCGCCAGACGCGCGTCGACGTCATCGGCAAAGCGTGCAATCTGGTCGCGCGTGAACTCGCGCAGGGAAGGTCCTGGATTCTCGATGAGCGTCGTCATGTCGAGTGCATACTCGATCGCCGTGGCCTGATCGGTCTCGTGGGCGGTCTGCCACGTTGCGTTCGCGCGCTTGCGTCCAAGCGTAGCGACGTCATAGCGTTTTCCGCCTTCGATCTGTGACGTGAACTGACGCATCAGCCGCGCCATCAGGGTCTGGCCGTCTGAGACGTCGAAAGTCGACGGATCCGGGTGCCAGTCCAGGCTTCTCCAGACTTCGCAGCCGTACAGACGTTCGGGTCGCTGCTCGCGGGGCAGGCAGCGGATGGCGTCAACGACGGCCGCGCAGACCGCCACGTGTGTGTCGTGACGGTCCAGCGGGTTGTGCGTGTAGACGCACTGGGGACGGCAGCGAGCCATCACCGCAAGAAGATCCGCGCGTAATGCCGTGCACGGCGGGGTTCGGATTGCGTGGCTTGCGTGGTCGAGTGAAACGTGTGCGGCATAGTTGCCCAGGCGGGCTGCCGCGCGTTGTTCCTGGCGTCGCAGTTCCACCATCTCGCGATCGTCGAGGCCGGCAAATCGGCCCTGTCGAGGGCTTCCCTGGCCGTTCGTGCACGTCACGGCGGCAAACCACTGTTCTGCCGTGGAAGCGCAGCGAATGATGGGGTGCCACGCCATGAACTCCAGGTCGTCAGGATGCGCGCCGATGCCAAGATGGGTGATGCGCCCGAACGCCGCGCCTTCGTCCGTCTCGTCGGGAATGAAGACGCTGGCACCGGCCTGTTGGAGATGTGAGATGAGTTGTGACATGAGCATTGCACTTCGCGCGCCCGGCCGGGTTGGCCTCCTGGTGGGGGCTCGCCGCGAAACCATGCTGCGTGGTCGCCCGACGAGGGGAAGCAAGCTTCAGACGCCCCAGGGGCGCCGCCACCGGTACCGGTGACGACGCCCCTGGCGTGCGTGCAGGACGATTCTGGGCAGGTCCCGGCGATCAGTCCTGAGGCAGGCGAATCAGGTGCAGACCTTTGCGGTTGAAGAATGCGAGCACTTCTCCACCAGGGGAGAAGCGGATGGTACCCGGTGCCGTCTTGTCGATTCCAGGGACGACCTGCAGATTCCAGTCTGACTCTTCCCGTGCATACCAGGTGGTCATCTGGTGAGAGGCAAAACCCAGATCGGATGCGAGGAGAACGCTGCCATCACGTGACATGTAGAGATATCGCAGGTTTTGCATGGATCGCGGGTTGATCTGTTTCGTCTTGCCGGTTGCGTCATCGTGCAGCATCACCCGCCGATTTCCATCCGGATCCGTCACGGCATAGACGACGCGATCACGCCCCGGGGCAATGCTGTCGATGCTCATGCCATGGTCGATGTGCTTGAGCGTGTCAGTTCCATCATAGAGGAAGAGGTGAACCTGACGGTCCGGGCGATAGATTCCGAAATAGGCCTGGTTGGTGGAGAACCAGAACGCGGTGCGATAGTGGACGATGGCATTCAACAGTTTTGTGACGTCGGCTTCGCGCGTGAAGGCGGTGAGGCCCTGGCCCTGGGGATTGATGCTGACCACACTGTCCCCTTGCGAGAACCCCTGCTTGTCGAAAAAGTAGCCGAGGGTGCAGATCCGCTTCTGGCCGTCAAGCCAGAAGATTGACGGGATGGAGCGGTAGCCGGGCTGGTCTGCCCTGTCCTCGAGGAGCACGTGGGTTGTATCGTTCGTGAGGTCGACTGAGCAGAAGCGAGCACCAAAATCACCCATCACCACCAGCCAGTGCTGATCCGGAGTCATCTCGATATTTTCGAGACGGGTGATGCCAGGGGCTACGAGCGATTTTACGGTCACCTGTCCGGTCTTCCAGTCAATGTGAAAGATATGAAGCCAGAACACCTTGCCTTCGGCGATCTCTTCCACTTTCTGTTCTTTCTCATAGCAGACCAGGGTATTACCGTCACGAGAAACGACGCCGAGTTGCATTCGCATCGGGTCGATGCCGAACTTGCGGAGCTGGGCATTCGTGAGGTTGATGTGGGGTACGGGCGTTGCCGCCTGCGCACTTGCGGTCAGGCAGACGAAGACGAGAAGCGCGCCAAGCAGGCCTGGTCGCCATCCCTTGAATTGAGGTCGTTGATTCATGACTTTCTCACCTTCCACTTCTGTCAGGCGTGTGGGTTACCACGTTCGGTTTCCTGCCGGGAACACCGAGGCGCGACCGTGCAATCTGCCGGTCGGTTCCCGTGTGTTATCGGAACCGCTGGGGAAAAATGAGTTGCTC
>JAJXVI010000185.1 GCA_021782195.1 bacterium
AAAACACGCCCGCTCACCCGGAATACGTCGATGTGCATCGCAAGTTCGACACCTGTTAACGTCTCGGAAACCTTTCCAGATGCAACCTGGTCTACAATGTCATCCGTAGAGGAGAATCGAGATTTCATGCTGAGCAAGACGGGACACACTGGTGGTCGCCCTCACCCTGCGAACTGCTCCCCCGCAAGCACTCCCCCTCGCGAAAGCACTCCCTCAGCCCCTCCTCCACTGGACTTCACGACGATCGACACCGCAGAGAAGGCGGCGCTTCTGCCATCCCTGAACCCTGCCACGTTGATGTTTGCGCAGAACGCGCTCGCTGCATCAACCCAGAATCTCGAGGCGCTCAACGGCGCTTTGAATGCCACCATTGATGCCTCCACGTCTGCCCAGATCCAGTACACCATACCCGATCCTCAGTTGCCATGCATGCAGATGAGCGGAACTATCGGCGGTGCTCCTTTCCAGGAAACCTGGACACCCACAACCGACGGATCCGGCACGGTGAACATCGTCGGCAACGCGGGTTCGTCGGCGGAGAACCTGCAACTGACCACTGCGAGTGACGGTCAGCATCTCGACGGCACGGTCGGCAACCTCGACATCCACTATCTTATCGCGCAGAGTCCCGATAATTCGCAGGCCAGCATCTGGACCGGTACAATCGGCGACCGGCAGATGTCCGAACTCGTCAGCGTACGTGACGATGGCGACGACAATCCAGTGGTCCACCAGGAAGGCACGCTGGGAAAGGCCCGTGTCAGCCTTCAAGCGTCGTACGCTGATCCCGACGCACCGGGCAACACCTGGACGGTCTCTCAAACTGGAATCGGGCGCATCGGAAACGCGACGCTACAGTACCAAGACGGGTACACGCTCTCCGCCCCTCCCCCACCCGCGTAGTTGGATTCCCAACTGCCCATTTCCGTGCCCCGACAACACGTCGATCTGGCAACATCCTGCTTACATTTCCGCGAGGCATCTGTGGCAATCTAGAGGCGACCGAGGTCGTGCGCACCTGAACGTGTACGTCAGGAAACCTGCGACCGCGAGACAAAACATCCGTGATGGCTGGCGCCCCACACTAAAGAAACGCCAGCACGAACAGGGAGATGAGTACGATGACTTCCGTCCACCCCGCGTTTCTGTCCGGTACTCCTCAACTTCCAGCAGAAGTACAAGATGAAGCTTCCCCGGAATTCCAGCTCAACGCGAAGAAGGAGCACGCCTTCGTCGATGCCTATCACAGTCTTACGCTTCAGCAGATCGAGAATCAACGCATTGCAACCCTGCCCAAAGATGCTCGCTTTCTGCGCATCGATGTGACTGATCGCATGCAACCGGCCAGTTTTCGCCATACAAGTACCATCCTCGTACCGTATGGCCCGACTTCCCAGGTGAACAACCCGGACGAGGCGACCTCCTTTTACGTCGCGTTCGGTCGTTCCACGAACTCCCAGCCGGGTCTGTTCGGGCCGTTTCCACTGTAGCGAAGCGCAGCGCACACGACCAGGGTCACACTTTCCTCAAGGCTTCCGGTACGGTTTGAGTGCCTCGAGAAACTTTTCCTGAACATACTCACCTTGAGCAAGCGCAACGTCAGCGTGCTGCACTGCACGGGCGTAGTCCTTGAGATGAAAGTACGCCACGGCAAGGTCGTTGTGTACTCGACCGCTGCGCGGGGTTACCTTCAGTTCATTCTCAAAGGCCTGGGCAGCACCACGCACATCTTTTCTCTTGAGAAAGATGTGCCCCATCTGGTAATGTGCATCCTGGAGCGTCGGTTCGGCCTCCACGGCACGGGTAAATGCTTCTAATGCTTCGTCGTATCGACCCATGCGATTGTAGAGGTCTGCGAGACCTGCGAGGGCATCAGACAGTCTGGAATCGAGTGCGAGGGCATTCTGGTAGGCCTCGATCGCGCGCACAGGCTCCCCGTTGCGAGACAGGAAACGCCCCTCTGCCGCCCATTCATGCGCAGTGCGGGTCTCCTTTCCCCCGCCCCCGTGCGACCCTGACTGACGCCCGAGAAGATTCTTGAATCGATCAAACATCCTGCTCTCCCGTGATTGCTCTCTCCGGTGAGCCTGCTCTCCGGTGAGCGTGCACTCCCGTGGGCGTGCGGCTCCGCACCGTCCTTGTCGTGTCAATTTTCAGCGAAGCAACACCACTCCTCCTCCCGGCACACGGAAATGCCACGAGCCCGGACCCGTAGCGCATGAAAGAGGCGCACAGGGGTTCCGCGTGCGCCTTCCGCGCGAGAACGTTGCGCGCAACTGACCTGCCGTGGGTGGTTCGCGTTCACGGCCGCGTTGAAGTGACGTGCACGTCGTGCTATACTCACCCCGTGAATCTCGCCTACTTCGACCACGCGGCCACCACACCGCTCACTTCCGTTGCGCGAAGCGCCATGGAACCCTGGCTCGGACCGACGTGCGGCAATGCCTCAAGCCTCCATCGCCACGGAAAGCGCGCACGCGCAGCCATCGGTGAGGCACGCGAACAGGTTGCGCAACTGATCCGAGCCACGCCGTCCGAAATCGTCTTCACCAGTGGTGCCACGGAGGCCGACAACCTTGGGATACGTGGTGGGGCGTGGGCTGCCCGCGAAGACCGGGGAGCACGTCACGTGCTCGTATCCGCCATCGAGCATCCGGCAGTACTGAGTTCCGCGCGCTGGTTGGGACGGGAGGGGTTCGAGGTTGAAGAGATACCAGTGGGGCCCGATGGCGTCGTCTCCGTCGCCGAGGTACGCCGGCGTCTGCGCCGTGACACGGCGCTCGTTGCGTGCATGGCGGTCAACAATGAAACGGGAACAATACAGCCGGTTACGGAGATTGCCGTTGCAGCCCACGAGGTCGGGGCGTGGTTTCACTGTGACGCAGTCCAGGCTGTGGGTTCGAGCCAGCTCGATGTGCAGGCCACAGGTGCCGACTTCGTTGCGTTGTCCGCACACAAGATCGGCGGGCCAGGAGGAGCCGGCGCCCTGTACGTCCGCCGCGGCCTCTCGCCTGTTCCATTGCTCGTCGGAGGAGCCCAGGAGAACCAACGACGCGCGGGCACCGAGAACACCGCGGGCATTGCCGGATTCGGCGCAGCAGCCGAAGAAGTTCATCGAAACCTGACGACGCGAATCCAGGTACTGGAGCGCATTGCGCAACGGGTCCGCGCAACGATGACGACGATCGAAAGCGCGCACCGCGTTGGCGCCGCGTCACGGTGCGCCCCACACATCGCGTGCTACGTCATTGACGGGGTCGACTCCGAAACGCTCCTCTACGCGCTCGACCTGGAAGGAATCGCCGCCTCAGCGGGAAGCGCGTGCAGCAGTCACACCATGGAACCATCGCCGGTCCTGCTCGCCATGGGTCTCGATACCCCCACGGCAAAGTCAGCGATACGGCTCTCCTGGGGACCGAGCACCACCGAACAGGAACTGTTTGCCCTGGCCGACGTCCTGCCAGGACTCGTCAAACGTCACCGAACGCTTCGGAAGGAGACCGTATGAGAGAGCGCATTGCGGTCGCAATGAGCGGCGGCGTGGATTCCTCGACGGTCGCGGCATTGCTTGTGCGCGAGGGGTACGAGTGCGTGGGTCTGACGATGCAGACCTGGCCGGCGGCCTCACACGTCGCCGATACCGGTCGTGCGCGGGGGTGCTGCTCCGTCAGCGAGATCGAGGACGCCGAGCACGTCGCCTGGCGACTCGGCATCCCGCACTACACCCTGAACATCCGGGAGAAGTTCGAAGCCACCGTCGTCGCCAATTTCGTCGAGGAGTACGCAGCGGGCCGAACCCCCAATCCGTGCGTCCGCTGCAACCAGCACATCAAGTTCTCCCTCTTTCTCGAGCGAGCCCGCGCACTCGGAGCTACCCGGATTGCGACCGGCCATTATGCTCGAATTGAACGCGACGAGCAGACCGGACGACTACGACTTGAGCGCGGCGTCGATCGCCACAAGGATCAGTCCTACGTGCTGGCCGAGATGACCCAGGACCAGCTCACCCACGCGATGTTTCCCCTGGGCTCGATGACGAAGGAACAGACCCGTGAGGCCGCGCGCGCGTGCGGGCTGCGCGTTGCTGAAAAGCGCGACAGCGTTGAAATCTGCTTCCTCCCCCACGGCAATCACGGAGAATTCGTCGCGAAACGACTGCCAGACGCGGTACGGCCGGGACCGGTCGTCGACCTGCAGGGAAACGTTCTGGGACAACACCGAGGTCTCCCCTTCTACACCGTGGGACAGCGCCGGGGACTCGGCCTGGGAGACGCGCACGAGACACATAACGCCGGCCACGCGACCGGTTCGTCCCCTCCAAAGACACCGCTCTTCGTCATCCGCCTCGATGCGGCCCGCAATGAGGTCGTCGTCGGTCCTGTCGAAGCGCTCGAACAGGCAGGCCTGGTCGCGCGAAACCCCAACTGGATCTCGATCGCGACCCTCCTGGAACCGCTCGAGGTTACGGCGCGCATCCGTTACAACGCGCCCGATGTTCCGGCCACCATTCGTCCGCGGACAGACGGCGGCGTCGACGTCACCCTCGCAACGCCCGCGCGCGGCATCGCGCCGGGTCAGGCGGTCGTGTTCTATCAGGGCGACGTCGTGGTCGGCGGAGCAACGATCGACTGACCCCCCCGGACGGCTGGTCCTCGAAAGGCGCGTGCGCGCCATCGAGATGCGTCACAGAGCCGTAAAGATCCGACTCAACCAGACCGCACAGAACATGATGAAGTGCGAGGCCGGAACAAAGACAAGTTGCGACAGCAGCGTCCCCAGCAATGCACCACTCGTCAGGAATACAGCCATCGCATAGATGTGGCGCACGGGACGCTCGCCCGCCGCGCATTCATCGGTGATGAGTGCAGCGGTAGGCGTGACGACGATTCCCAGCGTGATCGTCGCAAGACCGTTGACAACGGCTGAAAGAAGCGTCGCGGTACGGGCCAGATGACCGCTCAATTGCGCCCCTGCATAGATCGATGACATAACGCCGACCGTCGTAATGCTCAGTGCAAGACAGTTTCCCCACACGAGGCCAGCCGGAAGCGCCCGGAAATCGCGAAATCGAACGCCAAAAAGGCTCGGTCTCCGCAAACACCGAAACAGAGCAAGCACGCCACGAGGCGTGCACAGTTTCAGGAACACCCTCGCCAGCGAACCAAGCGTCTCCATCCTGGTAATGGCCAGACAGTAGATCTCTACACAGGTCGGCATGAGAAGAAACCCTGCGAACACACCCACGCTCGCTCCCAGGACCACCACGCGAAAAGCAGGCACGAGTTGCGCAATGTGGTGTGTCTTCACCGCGTGGTCACTGATCGAGCCGAGGATGGGCGCGTACACCTGCGAGGCCACGCTGGTCACGAGAAAGAAGACGTTGTATATCGACATCGCCGTCGCGACACGCTTCGTCAGAACAGCGGACACTCGATCCACGTTTGCCGCCGTCTGCAGAAGCGCCATCAGACAGTTCACCCCGGCCACCAGCCACAATGTACCGGCCAGTCCCCCGCCATGAGCACCAAGTAGGCGGGTCAGGAACTGGATCCACTCCGTCCCGCGCTCGAGCAGGAGCAACCCCGTCAACCCCCCCACAAAATTTCCGGCCGCAAGATGCACCGCGGCCACAACGACGTCTTCGCGGGGACGTTCGCCCGCCAGCGCCTGGTCGGTAATCATCGCCGCCACGGGGTTGACCCAGATGGTGAAGGAAATCAACGCAAACGC
>JAJXVI010000186.1 GCA_021782195.1 bacterium
TCAGCCAACTGCGCACTGTGACCTGAGGCGCAAACTCCTCCGCTGCGGAGCCCCTACTCTGCACGTTTACTGTAGAGCCCGCCTTGTTCTGCACGAAAACGGGAATGGGCCCGTTCCAGGTCGACATCGTGCCTGCGCCAGACCTGCGCACGGTTGATGTCCAGGAGTTCACGAGGGCCCTCGGCGGAGTTGTCAAATGGTGCCAGGAAACGCTGCCCGGCTACCGTAATAGCGAGTACCGAATTACCTTCAACCTGACCGGCGGCTTCAAAGGCGTGCTTGGATTTCTGCAGACCGTCGGCATGTTCTACGCCGACGAGAGCGTCTACATCTTCGAAGGCAGCCAGTTGCTGCGGGTGCCGCGTCTCCCGTTGCGCATCGACGCCGACGAGGTGTTGCGCAAGAACCTTCCTGTCGCCCGCCGGCTGGCCAACGACCTTCCCGTGGCCGCATCAGAGACGGCCAACCTCCCCGAAGTGATGCTCTATCCCGTCGGGGACGAGGTTGAGATGTCTCCCTGGGGAAAGCTCGTCTGGGGAACTTCGCGTCAACCTTTCTACGAGCGCGAACTCCTGCCGCCGCTGCTTGACTGCCTGGTGTTCACCGATGGCTTTCGGAACAGCGTGAAACGCTACGGACTCGACGAATCGCGGTACCTTCAGCTCAACGGCCAGCTCGACGACCTGGCGCGCTGCATCAGGTTCCGGGGCACTGATCGCCCGCACAATCCGCAGAGCCTCCGGTTCAAACCGCTTGCGGGAAACCCCGTGCCCCCTTCGACGCACGAGGCCTGCGCCTGGTCGGATGCCGACGCGAAGCGCCTCTATGGCCACTTCGACGGCCAGCAGTTCGTCCTCGACGCGCTGGGGGAGCACCTGTAGCGTCGGCGCTCGCCCCCCCGTCCCGTCCGCGCAACGCCTCCCGCCGAGGGCACCGCCCCCCCGCCAGCGTCGCGGCGCCCGTCAGTGCGTCGTACCTGGCATCTGGCCCGGCTCCAACTCAGGCACCTCGGCGTGACTCAACTGGATCAAGTGGCCGTCGTGGTTGAAGCCCAGTTCCACGTAGTGCGTGGCGCTGACGTCGTCTCGGCTGGCGCCGTTCGAGTAGTAGATGAACGTCTCGCCCTGGTCGTTGTGATACATCTCCTGGGCCCGCACATCCGTGTCGGTTGGAAGCCCGAGCTGGCTCGCGTGCTGTTGAAGGTACGTGTCGGCCGCGGGAGCTGCCGGGTACGCTTTCGAGCGTGGCACATCCGGGTCCCGCGCGTCCGGGTTCTGGTACGCGGACGGTCCGTTGACTCGAAACGCTTCGCCGTTGGCGAGACTGCTCGGAAGCGTCAGCGCGGGATTCTGGCCCAGCTTGCGCGTGGCCGCTTCCTGCGCATCGTAAACGGCGCTCTGCGTGGGAACGTTCGATTTCTCGAAGCACTTCTTGTAAAGGTCGCTGTACTGTGCACCGTGGTGCAGGTTGTCTGCCTTCATCATCGCCCGCGCCAGATCACCCTGGTTCGTGTTCGGGCTCTCGGGAAGGAAGTCGACCCCGTGCATCAGGTCGGAACCGACAATGTCGGTCGCCTTCTTGAGCGCCGCATCGGACGAAAGACTCGGATCACTGGCCCTGAGTCGCTCGTTCACGGCCAGGACGCTGTGGTAGAACCCGCTGGTGAACTGCTCCGAAGCCTTGTGTGGCTCCATGCTTGACTCCGGCCCCTTTGGAGGCGGCGCCGCGAGGTTTCGCAACCCTTCGTGGATATTGGGTGTCCACGGCTTTTGCGGCTGGGGCGACAGGGGATTCTGTTCGTGCAGCGAGGGCATCTGGTTAAACCCTTCCGCCAGGTTGGACGCCACGTTGGAGGTCACGCCCCTGGCGAGTTTGTCGGTGACGTCCTTGCGCACGTTCGGGTCTTGCAGGGAGTTCAGCAACGAGGTGGAGTCGGCAAACGCCTCGTGCATCGCCGCGGCCGGCGGCGCGCCGGAATTCGCGGGCTTGTCCCAGTCAGCGGGATTGCCCGAGTCCGGATGCGCGCCGGAATCCGCGGGCACGGCGGAGTCCGTGGCATTGCCCGCGTCGCGAGGATTGCCCGAGACGGGAGGATTGCCGGAATCCGCGGGATTGCCCGAATCGCTCGGACGCATGTACTGAGGCCTTGCGCCCATCAGGATTGCGTGCCCGTTTTCGTGCGAGACGACGTCCGGATCGGTCGCCGCGGCCGGCTCATCCGGGGGCATGCTGATTTCGCCGTTCGTGGGGCTTGTGTCAGGACCGGTTGAGGCGGAGGGGTCATCGAGCTTGACGGTCAGCTTGTCGCCATCAGGATAGCTGAAGTTGCGCCCCATGTACCGTGCGGCCATGTCGTGCGTGTTCTCCGCCGTCGTGAACGCCTGCAACACCCCGCGGTCGCCGCTGATCTGGCCGTTTGGTCCCACGTGGAGGTCCGGCGCGTTTTCGCGGTCACGCAACACGCGCGTGTGGTCGCCTTCGATCTGCACGGGCGCGACCTGTGGTGCCGGCGGGGGACTGGCCATCCCTCCCACGGGCGCCGTCGCTCCCCCTGGCGCGGACTGCGCTCCCCCCGCGTGCGGCCCCGACGTTGCGGACTGCGGACCCGGCGCACCCGCGAGATCCTTCCAGCCCTTCATGAACTGCTCGTTGGCGTTCATCACGCGCACCTTCTTGTGCAGCGTCTCCTGTCTGGACGGCACGAGCCCGTTGGCCTGCGGATCGTAGGTTATCGTGGGTGAATCGACAGTGGCATAGTCCCCTGCGTCTCGGTTCGGGCCGATCCCCTTTGGGGACACGGACTGTTGACTCATGAGCTGAAACAGGTTTGAGAGTATGGCCATCGACGTGCAATCCACCATCATCGTGCGCGCAATGCGCAGTTTCCCTTCCAGCATACCTTCTGGCGAACTCTGCGTCGTTTCCGGTGTGTAAAAAACTTGTTAACTTCTTGTGACACGCGCCTCGACGTCGCACGTGCACGGCACGCTGCAGGGAGCCTCCTCCCGCGGCGAGAATCCGCTCCACGAGCGTGAGTCCCTGGTGCGATCCGCAGGCGTCCCGCCAATCCGCTCCACGAGCGTGAGTCCCCGATCCTCCCGTTTTCCCGCGGGTCAACCCGTACCGCCCCCCGCGCGCCATCCGTTCCCCCGACCAACCCCCGCGGACCGCGCGGTGCGATCGCCCATCTCCCAGGAAAGCAGCCGAAGGAGCGTTGTCATGCGTAGAGCCCGGACCCTCCCGTCCCCACTCCTCGGCGCGTCCGCTCGCCCGGGCGCGTCCGCTCGCCCGGGCGCATCCGCTCGCGATGACCGTCGTGGGCTCCCGTTCCGTCGCGGACAGCCCCCCGCGTCCGCTCGCCCGAACGCATTCGCGTTCCGCCACACCGCTTCGCCCGCGGAGGTCCGCGCGTGACGTCCGCTGACGCGCCTCGGCGCCGCGTGGTCATCGTCGACCTGCAGCAGATCTATCGTGTGGTGCGTGCGCTCTACATCCCGCTCGTCCACGGACTTTTGCGCGCGCACGCCGAAGCTTGCGACGATCTGCGCGCCGCCTACGAGTTCGCCGAGCCGCTCTGCATCCCGTCCTCCCTCGAAGAAATGCTGGACGCCATAGGGGCAGCCGACGTCGTCGGCTTCAGCACCTACGTCTGGAACGAGTGCAACTCCCACGCGCTGGCTCGCGCCGTCCGCGAACGCCTTCCCGAGGCGCTCATCGTGTTTGGCGGCCCGCAGATTCCGCGCACACCGTCCGACTACCTCGAGCGCCACCCCTGGGTCGATCTCTGCGTGCACGGAGAAGGGGAGGCTGCGTTCAGCGCCATCCTGCGTGAGCGGTTGCGCCCGTCCCCGTCCTGGGAGGACGTCCCCGGCGTGAGCTTTCGGTGCGGCCAAGCGCAGCGCTGGAGCGTTGCGGCGCGCGTCCCCGTCTCGCTCGACGTGGCCAGCCCGTTTACGCTCGGGCACTTCGACGCGTTTGTCGAGCGGGCCCACGCCGCTGGCTATCGTCCCGTGGCGAGCCTGGAGACCAGTCGCGGCTGCCCCTATGTCTGCGCCTTCTGCAACTGGGGCATGGCGACCGGCACGAAGCCGCGTTTTCGTCCGCTTGAGCGCGTGCTCGAGGAGTTCGACTGGGTGGCCGCACACCGCGTCGGCATGGTGTTCCTCATCGACGCCAACTTCGGCATCTCGCCCCGCGACGTGGATCTCGTGAAAGCACTCGCCTCCCACAAGCATGCAAGCGGATTTCCGCGCCACGTCGTGGTGGCCGGTTTCGCCAAGAACAACAAGGAGCGCACCTTCGAGCTCACCCGCATTCTGCGTGACGAAGGCCTCGACGAGGCCGTGACCGTGAATTTCTCGCTGCAGTCGATGAGCCAGGACGCCCTTGACGCCATCGACCGCCAGAACATCCCGCTCGCTTCATATCGCGCGGAGTCAGACCTGTACGCGGCCCACGGCTACGAGTTGACCCCCGACCTCATCTTCCCGCTGCCCGGCGAGACGCTCGAGCGGTTCAGGGAAGGCTACGCCGACCTCGCCTCCTGGTCGCACGTCAACCGCATCCGCGTCTATCCGCTCGCGATCCTGCCCAACACGAAGCTCTCAGACCCGCTCTACCGCGAGAAGTGGGGGCTGGTGACCCGCTTCGAGCGCCTGCAAACCCCGCTCCTTGAGCCTGAGCGTGACGACCTCGCCGACGAGTGGATCGAGACCGTCACCTCCACGCGCCTGATTCCGCCCGAGGACGCCGCCCGCGCCCGCATCTTCGTGGTTGTCGTGAACGCTTTTGAAATCCATCCCCTGACGCGCGGCTTCCGTCGCGGACTTTCCCGCCTTCACGCGATTTCCGCGCACGACTTCTACGTGCGACTGCTGCGCTGGCAGGCCGACTGTGCGGGCGTCCTGGCGCAGCTTCTGCGCGAGATGGAAGCTGCGTTTCTCGACGCCCCCGAACAGTGCGAGGACATCGGCTGGAGCGGACGCTGCACCTGCTCCGACGGCGAAACGCTGATGCCCGTGAAGGCCGTGACGCGCGAGGTGCTCATGCGCGCCGAGACGTTTCGCGACGAGCTGCGTGCGTTTGTGCGCGACGCGCTGCACGTCGCCTGGACCGACCTCGAGGAGGAGCTGCTGCGCTTCCAGACCGACGCCTGGATTTTGCCCGAGCACGATCCCGCGCGTCCGCCCGTCTGCCGCTACGAGGTCGACTGGCCCGCATACCTCGCTTCGGCGGACGGTGCCCTCGAGCGCCGTCCCGTCGTGGTGCGCTACGTGGCGCGCGAGGACGTGCTGCGGTGCGGGTACCGTCCCTCTCTTGACGCGTGGCAGTTGTGGTATCTTTCGCCTTACGGGCACGACACATTCTGCGCGTACCGCTGGGAGGACGCACGCGTCGAGCGCTGCTGAGCCGCTGCGCTCGGAGCGTCGGCGTGTGCGGGAGCGTCGGCGCGTGCGGGAGCGTCGGCGCGTGCGGGAGCGTCGGCGTGCGCGGGAGCGTCGGCGTGTGCGGGAGCGTCGGCGTGCGCGGGAGCGTCGGCGCGTGCGGGAGCGTCGGCGCGTGCGGGAGCGTCGGCGCGTGCGGGAGCGTCGGCGTGCGCGGGAGCGTCGGCGTGCGCGGGAGCGTCGGCGTGTGCGGGAGCGTCGGCGTGCGCGGGAGCGTTGGCGTGCGCGGGAGCGTTGGCGTGCGCGGGAGCGTTGGGG
>JAJXVI010000187.1 GCA_021782195.1 bacterium
TCGCGGCGCAGGCCTCGGGCGCCGCTCTCGTCCTCGTGGCGGGCGGCGACGGCACGCTCCACCAGGCGGCGCCGGCGCTGCTGGCGGCGCGCAAGCCCATAGGACTCCTGCCTCTGGGCACGGCCAACGACCTTGCGCGTTCGCTCGACATTCCCGCCGATCCCATGGAGGCCGCGCGCGTGATCCTCGAGGGGCGGACGCGGCTCATCGACGTCGGCGACGTGAATGGTGACGGTCGGCTCGATATCTCTCTGACCAACGAATACACGTCTCAGGTGTCAGTGCTGCTCGGCAACGGAAACGGTACATTTGCCAGCGCCCTCAACACGGCGAGCGGCACATTGACGATAGGGCTTGCCCTGGGCAGTTTCGTCAATGGAACACCACCCGACCTCGTTACCGGTGGGATGTACGGGACAACGCTGCAGTTGCTTCTCGGAAACGGAAACGGGACCTTCGCGATTTCCCCCTACACATATGCAGTCAGCAGCCCGACCCAGGCAATCGCTGCGTGCGATCTCAATCACGACGGGAACCTTGACGCAGTCGCTGCCACGCTCAACGACACCGTTTCGGTGCTCCTTGGAAAGGGAAACGGTACCTTCAAGGACGCCGAACAGGTCCACACGGGCGGCACATCCCAACAGGGCATTGTATACACTGACCTCAACGGCGACGGCATCCCCGACCTGGTAACTTTCGACAACGCCGCGCACCAGATCTGGGTGAGCCTCGGGAATGCCGACGGCAGCTTCCGCCCGGCAACCCACGACGCGGTCCCGCCCCAGATCGTCACCAGATCCATCGCAACTGGCGATCTCAACGGCGACGGGAAGGCCGACCTGCTCATTACGAGCAGCTCGTCTCCGATTGCGCTTCTCCTGGGGAATGGCGACGGCACGTTTCAAGCACCGATCAACCTGGCGACCAGCACAACAGGAAGTTTAACAGTCCTGACCACCGACCTCAGACACAATGGTCACCTGGATGTCGTCGCTTCAAACTCGAATGGACTCATCTCCATTCTGCTGGGCAACGGCAACGGAACCTTTCAGGCACCACAGAACATCTCGGTGGGTTCCACGAGCGTACGAGTGGTTGCGCTCACGACTGGCGACGTCAATGGAGACGGTAAAACCGATATCGTCGCCATTGACTACGCACTTGGCCCCCCTACGGTCTCCGTGCTGCTCGGCAATGGCGACGGAACGTTCCGGGTCTCGCAACCCTTTCCGCTGGTGAGCGTTACTCCTCAAAAAGGGTATGCAATCTCTGCCTTCTCCGTAGCTATCGGAGATCTGAATCGAGACGGAAAGCCAGACATCGTCGTTGCCAACGCCTACTCAAACACGGTATCCACGCTGCTCGGAAACGGAGACGGTACCTTCCAGGCACCGACAAACGTGTTGACAGGCAGTACCTATGTGTGGGCCGGTATCGCCGACATGAATGCTGACGGAGTACCGGATCTCGTTGTGGTCGACACACGACGAAACGATGTCGACCTGCTGCTCGGCAACGGAAACGGTACGTTTGCTCCTCCCCTCCTGCTGGGTACCGGGCAGTTCCCGGACTCTGGCGTGATCGCCGACTTCAGCCACGACGGTCGGCTCGGAGTGGGAGTTTCCAATGAGATGGGAGGGTTCACGATCATCAAACGACCGTAATTTCCGTCCCTGCGCCCCCGCAACGAGGCCCCGCGGCGGGCGCAGGACCTCCACAAACGCAAAGCTCCCATAAGTGCAAGCTCGACCACTCACGACGCAGACGCACAGGAGCACCGAAACTCAGTGCTGGATGTGCAACATCACCTTCATGCCTCCCACGAGGTCCTTCACATCGTTCCAGCTTCGTATTGAACTGATTCGACGCCAGACGAAGGAAGGGCGGAGGTAGAAGCCCCGATACGCTCCCTGCAACATCTTCTTCAGAGCGGCCTCATCCCAGTGCTCCGTGACGATATGCGGGAAATCATCCTGCCCGGTCTTCAGCAGCGTGTAGTCCTTCCAGTAGTCACCGTCGACATACCCACGCTGCATCGCCTCACGATAGAGGCCCGTGTGGGGAAGAGGCGTCGTGATGGAGTAGGATGCCCAGTCAAGGGGAAGCTCCTGCGAAAACCGCAACGTTTCACGATAGGTATCCATGTCTTCGTCGAGATAGCCGATCATGAAGAAACCGCGCGTGGAGAAGCCCTTCTTCCGTGCCATTGTCACCGTGTCACGAATCATGTCGACCGTGATTCCCTTGTTCATGGCCTCCAGGATGCGAGGGGAACCGGACTCAATCCCAAAATGAATGCGACGACACCCGGCCTCCTTGAGCGCTTCCAGCATCTCCCCGTCCACACAGTCAACCCTGGTCCGCATGTCGAAGCCGAACTTCAGTTTGCGTTCACGAATGAGCTCGCAGATCTTCATGACGCGCGTCTTCTTCACCGTAAACGTCTCGTCGAACATGATGATCTCGCGCGCACCGTACTTCTTTACGTACAGTTCAATCTCTTCAACCACGTTTTCAGGAGAACGATAGCGAATCGTGTCTCCGGCATAGACCTGTGAGCAATAGGAGCACTTGTACGGGCATCCCCGCGTCGTGATCATGTTGAAGAACGGCTTCTCGACCGTCAGCGCGTGATAACGATCCCACGGAGTCAGGTCGATGGCGGGAAATGGAATGTCGTCAAGCTTACGCGACCACTGTCTCGGCGGATTCAGACGAATCTGACCGTCCACTCGAACGCACGTACCCAGAATGTCATCGAGCGCATCCCCACCGTCGAACCGGCGAACGATGTCGAGAATCGTCTCCTCACCGTCGCCCGTGACCGCGATGTCAATCCAGGGAAAGGTCAGACTCTCGCGAGGATAAATCTGCAACTGTGGCCCGCCAACCACGATCAACGCTTTCGGCACGGCCTCCTTCGCCAGCCGAGCTGCCTCCACCACGTTTGGCCACCCCACTGTCGTGGATGTGAAACCGATGATATCTGGTTTCGCGTCCACAACCGCACGCTGGAACTCGGCTCCATACAGGTCCAGAACGTGTGCGTCGAGCAGTTGCACAGGCCATCCATCCTGGCGCAAGACTGCGGCAATATACATGATTCCAAGCGCGGGATAGACCTGCAGCGTCTTCTCCGCCTGGTCCGGAATCGGCCGGATGTTGGTATCCTCGTTGTACTTGACCAGCAGGGTCCTGGCTTTCATCGGAAACCCCAATATTCGATAGCGGTCCTGGCCTGCCCCGACCGGGCTGCCGCGACGGCAGGCAAGCGCCCGCCTGTTATAGCAAAATCTCTTGCAACTTCACAGACATGCGGGACAAGACCGCGTACATTTCACGACGTTCCCATCTCGCGCAACCGCCTGCTTCCGGCACCGGAAAGCCGATGTCCCAGGCCTTACAGAAGGCGAACAGCACACGCCAGGGATCATTGGGCAATTTTCTTACGACACACCTGACACACGTGTTCCTTCTCGCTACAGGCCTCACAGATCTCATACGACATGCTGGTGGTCAACCCGCCGCAGTCCTTACAGATGCCCATGGCAGTCAGGTAGACATTCTTCTTGCACGACGAACACAACACGACAGCGTTCCTCCTGGACACCCACGTTCCAGAAGCACGGCGCGAAGCCCTTCACGATGCGCTCTTCTGTGACGGGTCAAAGTGCCCGGACGTGCGTCAGTGAGTCTGTGGCGCCTCTCCCCCCGGGGCCGCGCCCTCCGCTGCAGGTCCGGTCGAAACGTCGGTGGAAGAGGAAACCTCCCGGCGCGCGCCTGTCTTGTCCAGATAGTCGGTCAGGCGACGTGCAATGGTCTCCTGCGATGCCGACGGATCGAAGACGCCCGACTTCTCCAGTTCTCCGCCATCCTTGAGCGTATCGGCAATGATGCTCGACTCGACATCCTGACGAAAGTCGTTCCAGACCTCGTGTGCCCGCAACTGATAGGCAACCCAGGGATCCTTCTGGGCATAGGACACCAGCCCGATACCCGACTGCAAGTCGCGCATGTTCTCCAGATGCCCATACCACGCGTTGTCGAGATCATCGAGCGCAAGCTGACGGAGGCCTTCCTTCCAGGGTCCGGCGCCAACGAGATCCCGCAACGATGCCAGGCGTCGGTCAACTGCCCCCACCACGTCCGCGCGCATGTCCTTGAGATTCACGGCCTCGCTTCCTCCCACGCACGCCGGCTTGAGCGTGTCATCGAGACCGAGCGACGATGCCAGGTCATCCCACAGCTGTGCTGCCTGCTCGGGCGTCGCGTGACCGTCAAGACGATGCTCTCCCCGCGCCAGATCAAACGCGTTGCCCACCCACTCGCGAAGCGCCGGATCGAGATCCTGACCGTTCACGATGTCGTGGCGATCCTTGTAAAAGAGATTCCGGTGGATGTTCAGCACGCCGTCGTACTTCGTCGTGTCCTTGCGAACGTCAAAGTGCATGGCCTCAATCGACTTCTGAGCCTTCTCAATGGATCGGTCGATCAGCGGATCGCTCACCGACTCCCCATCTTTTACCCCCAGACGGTTGAAGAGCGACTTCATCTTGTCGCCCCCGAACAGACGCATCAACTCGTCATCAAGTGACACAAAGAACTGCGTCGTGCCCGGGGACCCCTGACGACCGGCGCGCCCTTTGAGCTGGTTGTCGATCCGGCGAGACTCGTGGCGTTCCGTGCCCACGACGTGCAGACCACCCGTCGCATACTGAACGTCTCCGGCATTGAGCACAGACGCGCCGCCAAAATCGGACAGCGGGGTTCCGTCGTCCATCACCATCTGGAGATCCGGAGAAGTCGTCGAGCCCATACCCGCAGCAGTGGCAAACAGCGGGGTCTGACCCGCCGCAACCTGTGACCCGCGCGGCACGTCCGAAGCCACGTTCAGGCCGTTCCCGGCAAACCACAGACGCGCATCTCCGGGGTCGGCAGATTTCGGCAACAGAACCACAACGCGTCCGGATCCGCCCTTCCGTGCGTCCAGTGCGGCGGCCGTGAGTTGTTTGAAGTTCACGGCGTCCGGCTTGATGTCGACGCCGCGTCCGGCCATGTTCGTGGCCAGCGTGACCATGCCGCTCTTGCCAGCCATGGCCACAATCTCGTTCTCCTCGGCAGTATTGTCCTGGACGCTCCGCGCGTTCAGCAACTGATGCTCAATCCCGCGCGCCGCGAGCAATCCGTGGAGGTAGTCGTTCGTGGCCACGTTGCGCGTGGCAATCAGCACCGGCTTGCCCTCTTCGTACATCTGCTGTACGTAGTCGACAATCGCGCTGAACTTCTCCTGATACGTCTTGTAGACCTTGTCCGGCATGTCGACGCGTTGCGCGGTGCGGTTCGGGGGAATGACGGCCACATTCATCCCGTACATCTGACGGAATTCGGGTTCCTCGGTCTTGGCCGTTCCGCTCATTCCAGCCACCTTCTGGTAGCGGGCAAACAGGTTGGGGTAGGTAACCGAAGCCAGGGTGCGCTGCTCGGGCTGGATCTGCACCCCCTCTTTGGCTTCCAGAGCCCGGTGGATGCCATCGTTGAAACGCCGCCCGTCCATCACACGCCCGGTGAACTCGTCAACAATCTCGACCTTGCCGTTGACAACCATATAGTCCTTGTCGCGCGTGAACAGGGTGTTGGCACTGAGAGAAGCCTGCAGGTAGCGCACCATGCCGACATTCTTCTTGTCGTAGAGGTTGTC
>JAJXVI010000188.1 GCA_021782195.1 bacterium
CAGTGCAGCAAATCTACCGGCACAACTTCTTCCCGAGAATGAAGTCAAACTGGAAAGAATATCCCGTCGACATCGGGCACAAGGAGTTCCCTGGATGCATGCGCTGCCACGATGGAAAGCACGTGTCCACCGACGGGAAACTCACCATCCCCGACAAATGTGACACCTGCCACACCTTCCTCGCTCAGGGTCCGGATCCCAACAAACTCCAGCCCACCACCCAGTTCCTCCATCCTGGCGGACCGATGGGCGGCCAGCAGTGTTACGAGTGCCACAACGACAGCATGATCGACTACATGCAAAAGTGGACCAGCGTCCTGAAAGGGAAGGCTGGCCAGAATTCCGAACAGCAGCCTGATTCCGGGTCATCTCCAGGTTCGGCTGCCTCGCAAAATTAAGCTGTCCTGTCTCCCCCGGCGAATCGCCTGGGGAGACACAGGAACCACCGGCTGACGGGGCATTGCCTCACGGCATCTCCGCCCGTCGGGTGACTCAGAAAAAAGGAGACCCGTCATCAATGAAAGCATGGAACCGCCTCCTGGCTGGCGCAGCAGTCCTCGGCATGACAGTTCTCATGACCGGCACGAGTTTCGCCAACGGCCCATCGCTCTTCAAGGCAAACCACTGCAACATGTGCCACTCGGTATCCGCCGCTGGCATCGAGAGAACCTCACACGGCCATTTCCCTGGCAAGCAACCCCCGGATCTGTCCCACGTCAATCGCGCGGGCAAGGCGAGCTCGTGGTACGCCGGATTCCTTCAGCACAAAGTCAAGCTCGATGGCCGGCCGCATCGACGAGGCCCCTGGACCGGTTCACAGTCAGACCTGAACACGCTGGCCAACTGGCTCGCCGGACTCAAGTAACCAACACGTACAGCCTTTGACATCGGAGGCCGGCAGACTCTTTTCGCAGAGTCTGCCGTAAGCCCTCCGACGAGGCGGGCTCTGCTCCCGACAGCACCGGCCTCAGAATGTACCGATGCCTGGAGTTCCGCCTCCCCCGACCCATCACCCGCAACTTGCGGCGGGTATCGACAGGAGACCGTCCACCGACGTCACCAGGATGAAGCTCCCGTCACGGGAAGACGTGCCGATGCCGGAAATCCCAGGTTCCTGACCCTCATAGGGCTCCACCCGCACGACGTTCTCCACGCCGATGACGGCATCAACCGCGAGCGCAAACCTTCGTTTCCCTTCCAGAATGACCGACACCTCGTCATGCCTCTCCTGGAGGGTGGCCCGAACCTCGGCGAAGAGAGCGCTCAATCGCGCAAGTTCACGAACCGCACGTCGTTCCACGATGTCGCGTGCCTCTGCCAGGCAGTCTCCTCGCACCAGATCCACCACCTGAGCGCCGACTTCGTGTATCCGCTCGTGAGGTTCACCGAAGCGTCGCAACTGAAGCGACAGGATGAGATCGTCGGTATGAAACACATCGTACCAACGCCCGAAACCGCAACCATGCGGATCAAGCGTCCCCGTGAACAGTCGATTCTCCCGTACCGAACCGCGCAGATCCTCCACCCACCGTATGTGATCCCCCTCACGCTGACGCAACAGACCTGTCAACGACGCAACTTCTTGCGCGAGCGAAGGCATCCCCATCCGGAGGCGCAGATCGAGCAACGGGATGATGGTTCCTCGCAGATTGATCAGTCCACGAACACAGCCAGGGGTTCCGGGCACTGGTGTAGACGCCGGCGTGGCGACCATCTCACGCACGTCGGTCAGATACATGCCATACAACTCTCCACCCACGCGAACGACCAGGAGAGACGCCTGTGCATCGACCATTGATATGCTCCTTCCAGAGTACCGACCACATTGCCCCCGCCATTCATATCGGATTCTAACACGCAGCCGTTCGTCACTCTGAAGGAGTAGAGCGCGTCATTTCTGATGACACGGTGGAGACAATCCGTCGCTCCCCCGTACCTGAACCTTTCACGGAAGTTCCTGCCCCCGATCTCTCAGCCGCGCGGGCAGCCCGTCTGACAAAATCAGTGCAACTGGCGCAAGGCGTGCAACGCGTCGTCAATGGTGCGAACCGGAATCACCTTCATGTCGGGATACAGATTGCGAATTTCCGGGTAGTTCTCCACTGGCACAAAGAACATTCTGGCACCCACACGGTGCGCCGCAACCATCTTGAGATCGGCCCCCTCAATGGGGCCGACGATTCCGTCGAGGTCAATCGTCCCGGTTCCGGCAATTCTGCGTCCTCGCGTGATCCCGCCTGGTGTCATCTGGTCAATGATTTCGAGCGTAAACATGAGCCCCGCCGAAGCTCCCCTCACGTTATGCGTCGCGATACGAATTCGGACCGGTAGATGTGAAACCTCGAGCGCATCCTGCGCGATAATTCCCATCAGCGCCAGCCCCCGAAAGTTGATAAGCGCAAAACTCCCGCTCTTAAGCTGGCTGCCGCGACGAAACTCGACGTGTACCGTGGCTCCCCCGGTGCAGCCTGCCAGCAGCTTTCTCATCTGGACAAGGGAGCGAACGCGCACCCCGTTTACTCGCTCAATCACGTCTGAACGGCCAAGAACTCGCGCGGACGGCACGTTCCCGACAAACCCGTCCACGCGCACGCCGATGCTCACGATCCGGACGGGATAACCCATCTTCCGCAGCGCAACGACCCGCGCATAATACTTGCTTTTCGCCATCTCCGTGTGCGGTTCGTCGACGAGTGGGATTGACGGCGGCGCCGATACCGCCATTCTGCGAGCAAAAAGGTGCTGCCGTTGGTGCGAGTCAAGCTCTGCGTGACGGTCGAACAACGGGTACAGACAGAAAAGAGCGTTGGCCTTCTGGTAAATGACGGTCGTCATGTAGAATCTTCCTGGCGTACGAGCGGTTCCCCCATTCACCGAGACAATCCTCGAAAGGTCATCCGCATGGCCCGGCGCGCGAAGAATGTATGGAGTCGGAATGAACCAGGCCACCACCGAGGCCAGCAATGAGATCACGCACACCCTGAAAGACAGACGGAGGCCCTTCAACGATGCGAACGACCTCGCGCCGCAGCAGCCACCGATATCAGGCGACGCGTCTCCTCAGGCTCTATCGTCACCGTTACCTCGTCTGCTGCCTCAGACGTGGTCGACTCCTTTTGGCGAGTCTCCACGTCCTCCCGGTGTGCTCGAACAAGCTGCAATGCCCGACCGATCTCCACTTCCATTCCACTTAACAGGCGTATGGCGTATCGGCCAATCTCCTCTTCGTGCAGCGTGACGTCCTTCTCAGCGCGTAGACGCAGGTCGCGAGCATATTCTTCCGCCTGGCGACGCAACTCGAGGCAACGAGCGCGCGTCTGGGCCTCCAGGTCTTCCGCGGCCGCACGAGCCGCCTCCTCGATCTCCTGGGCCTTCTTGCGTGCCTTCTGGACAATCTCGGTTCCATTGACAAGCAACTCGCGCTCGGTCCGCGAACCCTCGGATGCCTGTTTCGCCTGCTCGCGAGCCTGGAGGAGGATTTGGTCGGCCTGTTCCTGCGCCTCGGAGATCAATCGCTGTACATCCTTGTTGACGGCGCGAGCATACCGAAGTTCCGTAGGGACGCCGGTTCGCATCTTCTCCATCAAGCGGTTGAAATTGTGCCGGTTCACAAGCGTCCAGTGGCTGAATGGAGCCGGCAGACGCTGACTCGAAGACACTGCATTCTCGATCTGATCCAAAATCTTCCAGATGTTCACGATTCCCTCCAAGCTACGTACAAAGTTTGTGTCGGGTCCAGAGGTCCTGCGGGCACCGCGTCAGTCTCGCTCCACAACATGAGCACCGTTCGAGACGGGGGTCGGCGTCACTTCAAAACGTACTCGAAGCGCCTCCTCCACCGAGGGAGGTACCAACTGGTGAACACTTCCTCCAAGCGAAGCAATCTCCCGCACGCTGCTTGAACTCAAGAACGCATATCGATCCTGCGTCATCAAGAAGACTGTGTCCAGGGTCGGAGCAAGTTGACGATTCAAGAGCGCCATCTGGAACTCGAACTCGAAGTCGGAAACCGCACGCAACCCCTTCACAATGGTGGCCGCGCCACGAGCCGCCACGAAGGTCACCAGCAGTCCCGAGAAACTCTCCACTCGAAGCCCGGAACGATTGCCGACAATCTCGGTGATCATGCGGCATCGCTCCTCCTGAGAGAACAGCGCCCGTTTGTTCGGATTGACAGCCACTGCAATGATAAGTTCGTCAAAAAGCTGGAGCGCACGATCGATGATATCCAGATGACCGTAGGTAATCGGGTCAAAACTTCCCGGGTACACGGCTCGCTTCACGCCGGGTTCCTCCACTCAGGATTCGGACCTGTCAGTCGAAAGAATGTCAGGCTCGTCTCTCCATAACGTTCGCTGCGCACCATCGCCAGTGCGCCTGTCTGATGCGGCAGTGCCTCCTTGTGATGGTGCTCGACCACAACAAAACCTCCTGGAGCAAGCGGGTTTCGTTCCCCGATCAGGTCTAACACGGCCGGGGCAAGCCCGCAACTGTACGGGGGATCCACAAACACCACGTCAAAAGGCCCGGTCAACCTGCGCAAGACCTCGCGCGCGTCACCGCGCAACACGACCACACGCTCCTTTACGCCGCGCGCGACAACCTCACCGCGCAGGCCCGAAGCAACCCGCGACTCCACTTCGACAAAAACCACACTGTCCGCGCCTCTCTCCAGGGCACGAAAGCCGAGCTGGCCTGCTCCGGCAAAGGCATCGAGCACGTGGGCACCCTCCCAGTCGACATATCCATCCAGGATGTCAAAGAGTGCTTCGAGTACTTTTCCCGTGGTCGGCCGCACCCCCTGGCGCGACACTCGTGACAGGTATCTTGATCTCATGACAGCATGGTTGCAAGCTGTCCACGAAAGCAGCGCAACACCTCGTCCTTGAGCGACTGGCACTCCAGAGTCGCCAGCCACGCGTCTCGGGCCGTCAACTCTCGGGCGGCCTCGCGTGCACGTTCCAGTACGCGACGGTCGCGAATCAAATCTGCGACGCGAAGGTCCGGCAGGCCACTCTGCCGACTCCCGTAAAAATCGCCCGGTCCACGAAACCGGAGGTCCTCCTCCGCAATCTTGAAGCCGTCAGAGGTCGCCGCAATCACTTTCATGCGCTCCTTCCCTTCCTCGCTGGTCGGGTCAGCCAGAAAGATGCAGAACGAGTGATGAGAACCACGACCGACGCGCCCACGCAACTGATGCAACTGTGCCAGGCCAAACCGGTCCGCATTCTGCACCAGCATGACGGACGCGTTCGGAATATCGACCCCGACCTCCACCACTGTCGTTGATACCAGAAGGTCATACGCACCGTCTCGAAATCGCGCCATGACATGCGCCTTCTCATCGGGCTTCATCCGACCGTGGAGCAGGCCCGCCTTGCGTTCCGGAAAACGGCGTGACACGCGCTCCATCTCCGCCATGGCGCTCGCAGCATCGAGCTTCTCGGAGTCTTCGATGAGTGGACAGACAACATAGGCCTGGCGTCCCTCGGCAATCTGGGACTCAATGAAAGAATAGATCGCATCCAGCGAGTCTGATGTGCGCCAGAATGAACGGATGGCAGTTCGGCCCGGTGGCAACTCATCGATGACCGAGACCTCAAGGTCGCCATAGACCGTCAGTGCCAGCGTTCGAGGAATCGGCGTCGCAGTCATCACAAGCATGTCGGGATTGTATCCCT
>JAJXVI010000189.1 GCA_021782195.1 bacterium
AGGCAACTCCGGAAAACAAGATGCAACTGATCAAGCAAGAGCAAGCAGAGGGCAAGTTCGTGGCCATGACGGGCGACGGCACGAACGACGCGCCTGCACTGGCGCAGGCCGACGTCGGGGTGGCAATGAACACCGGCACCATGGCAGCGAAGGAGGCCGGCAACATGGTCGACCTCGACAGCAACCCCACAAAGTTGATCGAAATCGTTGAAATCGGAAAGCAACTCCTCATGACACGAGGGGCGCTGACGACCTTCAGCATTTCAAACGACATTGCAAAGTACTTTGCCATCATCCCCGCCATGTTCAGCGTCACCTACCCTGGGCTCAACGCCCTCAACGTCATGAAACTCCATTCCGCGCACAGCGCCATCCTGGCCTCGGTCATCTTCAACGCGCTCGTCATCGTGGCCATGATTCCGCTTGCCCTCAGGGGCGTCACCTATCGGCCCATGGGTGCAGGCCCGTTGCTGCGTCGCAACCTGCTTGTGTACGGCCTCGGCGGGGTGATCGTGCCGTTCCCGGCCATCTTCGCCATCGACCGGATCCTCGGGTGGCTTCATCTTGCATGAGTACATTCGCAGCAGGGACATGTTCGGGTATTTGGGGGCACAGCGTCGGGAGATCGAAGGCTCGCAGGCACTTGCGCGGGTTTTGTCGAATGGATGCAGATCATGAATGGCGGGCGCCGTGCGGACTGTCACCCACGCATGTTGGACGCTGATGAAGATTGACCAAGGAGACCTGGATGAATCGTGCGATGTGGACTGCGGTCCGGACCTGTCTTGTCCTGACCGTGCTCACCGGCATCCTCTACCCGCTGGCGGTGTGGGGCGCCGGAAGGCTGTTCTTCGCATCGCAAGCCGAAGGAAGCCTGGTGGTCCGCAACGGTCGCGTAATCGGGTCCCGGCTTCTCGCGCAAGCGTTCCACAATCCTCGCTACTTCCACCCGCGCCCGTCCGCGACGGATTATGATGGCACACGATCCGGCGCAACCAATCTCTCCCCTACTTCCAACCGACTTGTTCACGGTGACCCGGCAAGTCACTTTCTGGGAGTGGAACAACTGGCCGAACAGGTGCGCAGGGAAAACAACCTGCCTCCGAACGCACCGGTTCCAGTTGATGCCGTGACACGATCAGCCAGTGGCCTTGATCCGGCCATCTCGATCGCCTACGCCAATCTGCAGGCACGCCGCATTGCCCGAGCACGTGGTATCGGCGTCGCGATTGTCCGGGAATGCATTGCAAAGGCCACCACGGGAAGATTTCTCGGAATTTTCGGTGAGCCTTGCGTAAATGTATTGAAGGCTAATCTACTGCTTGACAACACAAGGTGAGTGTACCCGTGACCGAAGAGACAAGACCTGATCCGGAAGCCCTGCTGCGCCGGCTACAAGAGGAAGAAAGAAAGGCGCGACGTGGTCGCCTCAAGGTTTTCCTGGGGTACGCCTCGCGCGTTGGAAAGACCCGCCGCATGATCGAGGAGATGCAGCGGCGTCAGGAAAGAGGTCAGGACGTCGTGATCGGCTGGGTCCAACGTTTCGACAGTGCGGAAGCGTCGGTCCCTTCGGGAGCGTTCCCACGCGACGTCTCATCACTTCTCGCGGGCCTGGAGATGGTTCCCCCGATCGAAGTCGACGGGCGACAGGAAATGAACCTCGAGGCCATCCTCGCCCGCAAGCCATCGGTCTGCATGGTAGACGGACTTGCCCACGCCAACCCGGCCTCCCTGAAGAACGCTCACCGGTGGCAGGACGTGGATGAATTGCTCGACCACGGAATCTCAGTGGTCACCGGAATCAACGTGCAGTACCTCGAGGGCCTGCAGGAACGCATCGTCGCACTGCTCCACGAGGGCAAGCGCGAGACCGTGCCCGAACAGTTCATCCGTGAAGCCGATGAGGTCGTGCTTGTCGACGTATCGCCACAGGAAGTCAACGAAAGAATGCGCGAGTCGCCCGACGCCAACCGTGCCCGATGGCTCGCACCTCGCACCCTCTGGACACTCCGAGAGCTTGCTCTCCTCTACACTGCGGACAACGTCGATGCCTCCCTGCAAGCTTATCGCGAAGAACATCACATCCAGACCGTCTGGCAGGCAAATGAACGCCTGATGGTGGTCCTGACTCCCCACGCGGACGGCGTCGACGTGGTCGAACGGGCCCGCCGCAACGCAGAGCGTCTTCACGGGCAGCTCGTCGTGGTCTACGTCACTCCGGACGGTGAATGGAGCAATGTCACGCTTGATCAGCGCACCGCCGTACAACAGGCACTCGCGCTGGCCCGCACGTACCAGGCAAACGTCGACGTGCTGGTAGACGTCGACACGGCCGCCGCCGTGCTCCGTCACGCGCAGGTGCACAACGTCACCCAGATCTTCGTGGGTCATAGCCGTCGGCGGTTGTTGCCACGGCTGCTGTTTCATACCACGGTCGGTCGCATCATCAACGGCGCCGAAGGGATTGACGTACACGTGACCGCAGACCCACGACAGCGCGTCGTCGCGCGGCCGACCCCCTCGGTCCCGGAAGACACCGCGCCCGAAAGCAATCCGGTAAACACAAAGCCTCCGGGCCGTGGCCATCTGAAGGTCTTTCTCGGCTACGCAGCCGGCGTTGGCAAGACCTGTGAGATGCTGGATCAGGGCCACGAGCTCAAATCGCGCGGGATCGACGCCGTCATCGGGTACTTCGAACCCCACGGGCGCGTCGAAACGATGGCGCGTGTCGAGGGGCTGGAGATCGTGGAGCGTCGCAAGGTCGTCTACCGCAATCATGAGTTCGAGGAGATGGACCTCGACGCGGTTCTCGCACGACGTCCGGCCGTCTGCCTCGTTGACGAGCTCGCTCACACAAACGTCCCGGGCAGTCAGCATGAAAAGCGATGGCAGGACGTGGAAGCAATCCTGGATGCCGGCATCGACGTGTTGACAACCGTCAACATTCAACATCTGGAGAGCCTCAACGACTACGTCAAACGCATCGCACGGGTGCAGGTGCGAGAGACGGTGCCTGACTACATCGTCAACGAAGCCGATGAAATCGTGATCATCGACCTCGCGACGCGCGCACTCCTCAATCGCCTCGACCGCGGCGTGATCTACCCTCCCGAGAAGGCATCGCGCGCCCGCGAGCATTTCTTTCGCGAAGGCAATCTGGCGGCACTGCGAGAACTCACGCTGCGCCAGGGAGCCGACGTGTGCGAGAACGACACGCCACACGAGGAACTGCCCGGCAACGAGCGTCTGATGGTGTGCATCACGGAAAACGCTTCCGCCGGCGCGCTGATTCGGCGATGCAAACGCGTTGCTGACCGGCTGCACGCGCCGGCACACGCCGTACACGTGGTGCGCAAGGCGTCGGCCGTCTCGACGGTCGCCGAGAAGCACCTGGAGCTGGCACGGCTGCTGGGCATGACCGTCGACGTGATAGAAGGCAGCAACATTCCGCACACGATTGTTCACCACGCTCGCAAGGTGGGAGTGACCCAGATGCTTCTTGGACGCAGCCCGCAGACCGGCTGGCGAGACATCCTGTATGGCAGTTTTATCGAGCAGGTTTTGCGACTCGCGCGTGACATGGACATCCACGTCGTCGCCCACCGCTGACGGTCAACGCGTTCCGCTGCGGAACCTCACCAGCTCTGTGGAATACGCCTGACCGCGCGACGGGATATTACCGCGTCGCAGCCGGAGTGGAAATGCCGTCGACGGCGGGCGCCGGTGCAACTGGCATTTCAATACGAACCACAAAGCTTGCACCACCCCAGTCGTTGCGCCCAACCTCAATGGTTCCGCCGTGCGCCTCGACGATCGACCGACAGATTGCAAGCCCGAGACCGGTGCCTCTGGCCGCAGTGCGGACTGCTGCGTCCCCTCGATAGAACTTGCGGAACACGCGGTCAATCTCATCGGCGGTAATGCCCGGGCCTCTGTCGTCTACCCGGATCACAACCACGTTCGGCGCACCCGCCGACTGCTCGACAGAGAGTGCCACCGGAGATCCCGAGGGCGAATACGTCAGCGCGTTTTCCAGAAGATGCCGAACCACCTGGGCCATCTGCAGCGGATCCACATAGATGAAAGGCTCCCCTTCACGACCATCGAACACGATGCGCGGGAGCTCTCGCGTCGGCAGTTGTCGGCGCGCAACCGAGACGATCTCTCGCACCTCGATCCAGTCGCGCTGAGGCGTCCAGTGCCCAGACTCCAACTGGGCAAGACTCAGCAGATTATCGATGTTCTCGGTCAGGCGTGCCAGATCTTCGGCCATTATCTCCAGCCCCTCGCTCATCAGTTCGACGTTCCACTGTACGTCGTCCCCACGAAGGCTGCTCAAGGTGGCTGTCAATGAGGCCAGCGGGGTCTTGAGGTTGTGTGACAGCGACTCGAAAAGCACGGTTCGCAGACGCTCCGTCTCCTGCTGGCGCGCCGCATTGCGTGTCTCCTCAAGAAGACGATCTCGCTCGAGACACGCTGCAGCCTGATTCGCAAAAGCAACCATCAATCGCTCTTCAGCAACGTCGGGCGACTCCAGGTCGGTCGGGAGGGCCACATACAGCAGACCGTACGACTGATCGCCCTGCGTCAGTGGAAGAAACATGTCCCGCCGCAACGGCGCCTCGCCGAGAACCTGTTCGTACGACACACAGAAAGGCCAGAGCGCCACCTCCCCTCGTTCCGACGGTGGTGTGGAAAGACCGACGGCCTTGACGTGATCGGTCACCCAACCCGCAAGGCGAGAAGCCTGGTCGGTCTGCAGCCCGGAAACGTCGCCGATGGACGCCAGTACCTCCACCCCTCCGCGGACGACGCCAGTCGTCCCGTCCTGCCCGCCAGGTGCGGCGGAGCGAGCAAGCGCGTCGGTCGAGGGGACGTCCGCGCGGCGATCGGTGCGGGCGACAGCACAACCCACCGCACGCGTCCCCTGCATGATCGGCTCGAGCACGGCAGGGAGCGCATCCTGGATGGCGGCAAATCGTCCCACCGCCATGCTTGACGCGTACAGCGCACCGATCTCGCGCGAGCGGGCCACCGCCTCTTCCTCGCGAGCCCGCACCCGGCCGGTCATTCCCCCGATCAGCAGGGCGATCACGAGGAAGACCAACAGAAGAATCCAGTCCGCCGGATCACTGACGACAAAGGTGAAGTAAGGCGGCAAGAAAAAGAAATTCCAGGCCAGAAACGACGTGACTGCAGCAACGAGCGCGGCCCGGGTCCCTTCCGACGCGGCAGCCCAGGCCACCACGAGCAGGAACACCAGACCGACGTGCGCCTTGTCGAGTTCCAGGACATGGCGACCCAGCCACAAACCCGCAGTGGCCACGGTCACCCCCCCGACGGCGCGCATCACGCCGCGCGCGCCACCTGCGGCCACCATGTGCGTCCTCATGGGAACACGACCTTTTCCCCAACCTGCGCCACACGTCGAGAGTTCCACAACCCGTGACCGCGCCGAGCATTTCTCGCAAACCCTGTCACAGCGCACCGATACACAGCGCGAGGAATTTCGCCGTCGGCGCAAACCACCCTCCTCGGGCCTTCAGCGCTCCCCCCTGCAACGCGGCAGATCGAACATACGTTTCGCAACTGTCGGGGGGGGCTTACTGCGGTCTTCTGTTAACAATCCGGTTCTTCCCATCGGTGCGCCTGAGTGCGATAATCAGCAGGAAGAATTC
>JAJXVI010000190.1 GCA_021782195.1 bacterium
GTGCTGATGGCGGTGAGCAATGCACTTCAGAACGCGTTGATTGGCAACGACAATTCCCTGGGGGGAGGGTTGTTCGGCACGCTCGTTCTTCTGACCGTGAACCGTCTGATGAACTGGCTCCTTGTCCGGTGGCCGTGGTTGGCGCGACTGGTCGAGGGCGAACCGACGGTGCTCATCGACGACGGGGTCGTGATCGAGCGCAACCTGCGTCGTGAACTGATGACGCGCAATGAACTGGAACGCTCGCTGCGCAAACACGACCTCGACCCGGAGTGTGACCTTCCGAGTGTAAAGAGGGTCCTTCTGGAGATTGACGGCACAGTCACGGTCATTCGCGGAAACATCCCCGACGACGTGGAGTGTTGAGTTGCCAGGTCTCGGATGGTCGCATTCTTCGTGAGCCATTCCGCAACGGAGCAACCGCGTGTCAGAAGAGTGGTCCGATTCGGGGGTTGTGCACCGACGACCATGGAAGCGGAAGCTCGGCCAGCAGTTCGAGAATCGGCATGGGATATGCGTCCAACTTGGGAAGCACGTAGCCTCGTCGTGCCGGGTATCGGGCGAGCAACGCCTGATATCGTTGGAAAAATGGAATCTCGTGTTCATCCCGACAGACCGTCGAGGTTTCCTGGAACACACAGAAATCCCACGGGATCGGTACGCGTGAGTATGACCCGAAGAGCCTGCAGGCAAAGGGACGCGCAGCGTGCACGGTGCAACCGACGTGCAGTCGATACCAGGGACACGTGAACGACCGGTAGACGTGGCGCCGGTCGGGACCGGCCTGTTCAAAACGAACCTCGGTGCCTCGGCCGTTCCTGGTAGCGTGCGCGCAAGCATATTCAAACTCGAGATCGCTGCACGTCATGTACAACGGTGGGCCCACGCAACACCGACCGCAGCCTGCGCACGAACCGGTCACCGGACGTGACGATGTATGACGGTCGATGTCGGCATACAACAGCTCCAGTGCGTCCATCAGGGAAGTGCGTGTCGGTAAGATGGCATTCTCCTGCATCAAACGGTCAGGGAACCAGTCCTTCCGCCATTTCGTAACGGGGTTCATTGACTCCGACTCCGGGGACCAGCGTATGGTGGCTTCCGGAGCATGACACAGTATAGTCCACCGGTGCGGTGCTTTCCTGATAGCCCGCCAGGTAGGTGTTGGCTCCAGCCGACGGACAGGTCGGGAGGGTCACCAGATAATCCGGGGTCAGTGCCTGCAATCCAGATGGATACAACTGGCCATTGTCGTTCGCGTAGGCTTGCAGTGCAACCGCGATGTTGCGCAGGTTCTGCTCGCAGGCAACGTAGTTGCTGCGTGCACGAGCCTGCCAGTAGTGCGGAAGAAACAGGGCCAGCAGCAGGGCGATGATGAGAAGCGCTACCATCAGTTCGATGAGCGTAAACCCACGACGCCCGCGGTATACGCGCATGTCGTGTCGACGGTGATACCCCCGGGCTCTCTCCATCATGGTCATGACGGTCTCCTTCTCCTGACAGGCATCGTATGCAGGAATGTGTTACAAAACGTCTTTTTCACAACACATGTTATGCCCGCCTGGAGTGAGGCCGGACTCGGTCGATCGGCCGATTATCCGAGCCCCCTGGGACCAATCCCGAGGAATGAAGGGATTACTCACCCGCAGCCGACCGTGGCGAGGACGGCTCGGTCGGAAGCTCAGGAACCGCTAGTGGAAGACGGCGTGGAGGGTGGAGCGGCGGCACTCGGAGGGGGAGTCGGGGGCGGAGGCTGAGTGACCGAGATCGAACCCTGGAGCGAATAGGGAATGCCCGCCGAAGCTCCGCCACCCGTCAGGAAAATGGTATTTCCGTCTGTTGACGGACTCGCCGAAATGTTGGCAGCGTCACCCGTGGTACTGAGATAGCCGTCGGAGCTGAGTCCATTCGGGAGCTTGTAGAGTTCCGTGTGATACGGCTCGTCGCCCAGTGTTCCGTCGAGGACGTATCGATTCTCCGCCGCCGTCGGCCCCATGACGACTGCCCCTTTCTCATGAACGCTGACGTTTCCAACGCTGCCGTCGAGGTACCAGTACTGGGTATCTGCGTGCGCGTGCAGTTGCTCTGTTGAGGAGCCGACCATTCCCGTAATGTCATATCCCCCATCGGAAGAGGGCATCCAGGTCTCGTTGAAGACCTGGTTGGCAATTTCCCCGCTCCCCTGCATGTATGGGGCTCCCCCGGTATTTATCTGATAGTGCACGTGCGACCCGACGCCGGTGTTGCCGATCTGCAGGTTGAGGTCCGCAGCGGTGGGAGTGTCGAGCGCGGGCGTCATGGAACCGTACAGCACCGACATGAGATTCGGATTGATTGCAGGCAGCATGGAGGCCTTGGCAGGCGTGTCGATATGAGAGAAATCGAGCGTGTCAGCGGGAAGTAGCGGCGCAGCAGTTTCAGACAGGTCGGTGGGCATGGCGGCCGCCGCGGACACTTGCGGCAGAATGGGACCGAGACCCTGGGCTGGTCCGACGGGCAATGAACTCATGGATGTTCTCCTCGACAGGTTCACCTCCAGTCTAAAGGGTGTGACGCGCAATTCCAAGTCCTGGATGTTAACAGTTTTCGTCATTATGCGGCCACATCGGTCAGTTTCAGTGCGTTCACCACAACAGTTCCCCGGAACCCGGAGACGTCCTTGGACACAGGCAGCGGCCGTCACATCATCGGTAGAGCTCGTCCATGGTGGAATCCCCGGACGATCGAAAGGGGAAAGGAGGAAGGGCCGACGAATGTTTGTACCCTGGAGTCGACAAAGCCGTCATGGACTGGCGATTGAACATCCTCGAATCCCCATCTGCTATCTCCACCCTGCTTGGCCGGACGCGGCGGATTGCCGTGCTTGGCATCAAGACCGAACAACAGGAGAGCCAACCCGCGTTCTACGTTCCGGCGTACCTGGCACGTGCGGGCTTCGAGGTCATCCCGATTCCAACATACTATCCTGAGGTGACGGAGATTCTTGGGCAACGCGTGTACCGCCGGGTGGCGGATGTGCCCGGCACGATCGACATCCTGAACATATTCCGGCGCCCGACAGACCTGCCCGACCACGTTTCTGACATCATTGAGAAGAGCCCTACTGCCGTGTGGATGCAAAGTGGGATTCGCAACGACTCCGTGGCTCACACACTGGCCCGAAACGGAATCCTCGTTGTACAGGACCGCTGCCTCATGGTCTGGCATCGCAACCTTGCAGCACCGACAACCTGACCCCCCTCGAGAAGACTGGTCGAGACCCCCTGTGACGAACGCGGATTTCGGGGGTGCCGGTCTTTAGAATCGCGTGATCCTTGCTGGGAGGTTCTGTGCAACGACACCGAATTCATCCTGGGTGAGCCGATGATGCTATCTGAAGACCGAGAAAACGCGCGTGATGCCGCCAGGCGACGTACTGCCTCCTCGCACAGCGAACTTTCCCTGGAGTCGCTGCTGTTTCTTGCATTGCTTTTCCACGCCGTTGCGATCTACAGCTACGTCGTCTGGAGAGCCTCGAACGCGTCTGGTTTCTTCAGTGAGCCTCCGCCGGTGGTTCTGGTCCACGCCAGGAACGTGAAGTTGATCGATCTTGGCCCGAGATTCGGACACCCCGGCACCACGCCAACCCACGGGCACCGATCTTCAGCGCCCCCACGTGGTGCCGCGGGTGCCCATGGCACGCGTTCAGCACAAGCCGCCGCGCGGCACTCCCCGGTGACGTCCCCTCCTCACACAGTTGCTCGCGCTCCCGCTCCGCGTAACGTCCGCTCCGTAGCCTCTGCTCCGGTCGACGTCCCTGTCCCTCCGCCGATTCTTCACCGGTCGTCCACAAGCGGACGACCGGTCGAGGATGTTCCCGGCGGGGCTTCCGCGCAGAGCGCTCCAGGTACGCAAGGACCGTCTCAGGGCGGCGGAAGTTCCTCAGGGACAGGCCAGGGAACCGCCGGCAGCGGAAATGGGACAGGCGGAGGAGGCAACGGCAGCGGTTCCTCGGGCATCTCCGTAGGTTCGCAGACGTTGAGCGTCGCCTGGCACTACCGTTCGATCGGCCTGACCCAGCACGAGGTTGACGGGGGCGGGTCGTCTCCGCAAAACTGGCCGGACTTCTGCATCTCGGCCGGACTCTCGCTCGCGAATCTCCTGTCGCGCCCGCATATCTCTCCGCTGCTCATCAAATCATCCCTGCACTATGTCGTGTACAGCCAGCAAGATCTTGCGGTGCTCCTGCGAATCAGCGGACGCGTCTTTCTGCGTGTGAGAATTTCGGAAAACGGTCGGCCTTCGGTCACAATCGTGGCATCTTCCGGCAATCCCGTTATTGACCGGACCGCGGCGCTCATCGTGAGCAATACGCGCTGGCTGCCCGCACTGCGCAAAGGGCTGCCGGCTGCCGAAACCATCTCCTTCCCCGTCGACCTTGAAAATGCGGCCCCCTCTACGAGCAGTGAATCATCGCCACCCGGGGGGTAGGCCAGTCCACTTCTTGACTTGCGGGATCTCGGTGATGTGAATCCCCGGCTGACTGGCCATCTGGGACACAGTCACAAAATGGAAGCCACGCCTGCGCAGAGTTTCAATGATCGTGGGAAGCGCTTCCAGGGTCTGTTCAATTCCGTCGTGAAGCAGGATGACAGACCCATTGCTCACACTCTCGAGAATCCGGTGCTCGATAAGCGCCGGACTCGGTCGCAGATAGTCGGCTGCGTCGTCGGTCCAGAGAACCGTGACGAAGTGAGCCTTTCGTACAGCCTTGAGAAGCGCCGGCGTATATTCTCCACCCGGCGGCCGGATGATGCGCGTGGGGCTGCCGAGGACCTGGTCGATGGCATCCACACCCTCTTTCATCTCAGCGATGGCAAGATCAGGGCGCAGCGTGTTCAGACGGATATGATGGTAGGTATGATTCGCCACCTCGTGTCCGGCGGCCGCCTCCTCCTGAATCAGGCCAGGGTCACGCATCACTTCCTTGCCGACCACAAAAAAGGTTGCTGTAACCTTTTCCTTCGCTAGCAGGGCAAGCAGGCGCGGCGTGAATCCTGGGTGCGGACCGTCGTCAAACGTCAGTGCAACGTCTCGCAGATGTGTGTTCCCTCGGACAAGTTCCGTACAGGTGATTTTCCGTTCGAACGTGTACTCGCGATGCGCCTCCAGACGAGCGCGGGCAACGACGTCGTCGGGAAGAGGAGCAAGCCGATCGAGAAGCAGACAGGCCAGATGAGAGAGGCCTGCGATAGGCGCACACTCGGCCAGATGACAGGCGACCATGCTCCTTTCCCCTGCAGAAGAAAATGGAGCGAGGCAGAAGAGTGCCAGCGCAGTTGAGAAGATGAAAGCAATGACCGTGAGACGCGACGACATTAGGTGCAATTGCGGCGTGCTACGTGAAACTTCCTGCAAACAGTCGCGCTGTACCCTCAGCGCAGGCCGTGGCGGGAGCTCTCCCCAGGCAGACGCTTCTGCAAGCCTGTCTTCCTGGCAAAGGGAGCGTTCGGACGCCGCACCTACCTATCGAGGGTTTCGCACGCCGGATCCCCCGCGTGGTCGGCCAGAGCGTCGAAGCAGCGGACGAGATCCATCAATCGCACGGACGCGTTCGCGGCGCTCGGACTCGGAGCGACGTACAGGCACGTCGCGCCCACCCCCGCCTCCAGTAGCCCCGCGA
>JAJXVI010000191.1 GCA_021782195.1 bacterium
CTATTATTTTCCGCCCTCTGCATGGACGCGCAACGAGGAGAGGGTTCGTCACATTGCCGCCCGCGTTGATCACGTGGTGGCTGCGTTTTCGTATACAGACCGCATCTTTCGCAAGGCTGGCTGTCCGATATCGTATTTCGGCCACCCGCTTGTTGACGTTGTACGCCCTCGGGCTTCTTTGGAAGAAGTGCGCGAGCGTCTTGGGATTCGTGCGAACTGCCGTGTCATCGGCCTCCTGCCTGGAAGTCGACGCGCCGAGATCATGCGGATGGGGCCTGTGCTTCTCGAGGCTGCCCGCATCCTGACCCGGGAGTTGCCGGATCTGCATTTCCTGCTGCCGGTGGCGTCGCCTGCGCTTGCCGGTCTCGTGGAACACACAGTGGCCAGGCACGCTGCCGGGCTTTCACTGACAGTGGTCGAGGGTGGGGCGAGCGACGTCATGAGCTGTTCGGAACTGCTCGTGATGACGAGTGGAAGCGCCAGCCTGGAGGCCGTGATACACGAAACCCCTATGATACTGGTCTATCGACTCGCACGGCCGGACTGGTGGCTCGCGCATCTGGTCTTGAGCGACTTCACGTACATGGGGTTGCCCAACCTGATTCTTGGCGACCGCGTGGTTCCAGAACTGCTGCAGGATGATGCGAATCCCGTGAGAGTCGCCCAGGAAGCGTTGGGTCTCTTGACCGATGCCACGCGATATCGGAAAATGAAGGACAACCTGCTCGAGGTCAAGAAGCAACTTGGCGAGCCCGGCGTTGTTGACCGGGTTGCTCAATATATCTGGGAGACAATCTCCAATGGACCAGGACGTGGTCATCATAACGAATAGTCCAGGAGAGTTGTCGTCCTGGGTTCGGGTGACAGTACAGAAGGTACGCTCAAGGGCTCCCTACGCACGCATCATCGTAATGCTGGTGCCCTGTCCCTACGCGAGCGGTCGGGAAGTCGAGATCGCCGAGTCGTTTGGCGAAGTCGACCTGGTCCTGTCTCCGCGTGAGTTCTTGTGGCATCTGGTGGGGTTCGGGGAGTCTCGCTATCGTCCGGCCGGGCGGGGCGTTGTTGTGTTTCTTGGCGGTGACTACTGGCACGCTGTCCTCATGTCTCGCAAGCTCGGCTTTCCCGCTGTGGCCTACACCGACCGTCCTTCTTCCTGGGGCCGCTATTTTCGACGTATCTGCGTTGCAGACTCCCGCACGAAGCGGGAGCTGGTGCGTTCAGGTGTGACGGACCAGAAGGTGTCGGTCGTGGGCAACCTGATGGTGGAGGGCGTTCGTCCGACGCTTGAACGAGATCAGGCGCTATCCTCCTGGGGAATGGCGCGCGATGCTCTCACTGTAGGACTGTTTCCTGGCAGCCGCCTCTATCACGTGCAGGCCAGCCTCTCGGTGTTTCTGCGTGTCGCTGAGGATCTCGCGCGCGAGTCGCCAGAAGTGCAGTTTGCGCTCGGACTTTCTCCGTTTCTGACCATCGAGGAATTGAAGGGGTGTCTGATTGCGCAGCGAGCCCCGTATATCGAGGGGAGTCAGGGTTTTCTCACCGGTGAGGGTGGCCAGTTGATGCATGTAATCACGCGCAGTGGACTGCGTATCCCGGTGGTGCAGCATCAGCAGTACGACCTGATGAACCTGTCGGATCTGTTGCTGACAATTCCTGGAACGAATACGGCTGAGATCGCCTGTCTCGGACGCCCGATGGTGGTCGCCATGTCGTGGCGGGCACGCATTCCTCGCGGCGGTCTGGGCGCACTGTTGGGCGCGCTCCCGGTGGCCTCGGTGTTGAGGAGGGAACTCCTCAAGGGCATACTTCGAAAGATCAAGTACACGGCGCTTCCGAATCAGATCGCGCAGCGGGAGATTGTCCCCGAGGTGCGGGTTGAGCACGAGGCCGGCGAGATTTCAAGAGTTGCGGCCGATCTGCTGGGCAACCATCGGAGGCGTTCGGAAATGAGTCACGAGTTGCGACAGGTCATGGGTGGACACGGTGCCTCTGACCAGATCGCCGACATCATCCTTGAGGCTGCGCAACCCGTTGCGCTTGGAGGGGCTGCGTGAGAGAGTGGGTTTTTCGTTGGCGAGGGTATGTGCTTGTGCCGACGGCAGCGCTGGTTGTACTGGTCTGTCGTCCCACTCCTGGAAGCTTTGCACTTGGCCTCGCAATTGCGGTTTTTGGGGAAATGCTCCGAATGTGGGGCGTGGGCTACTCGGGCACGACCACCCGGGAGCGCCAGGTTGTTGCACCGCAGCTTGTGACCGCGGGCCCTTACGCGTACGTTCGAAATCCCCTGTATCTGGGGAACTTCATAACGGCGACGGGGTTTCTGGTCGTGGGCTCTGGCGATCTGTCCTGGGTGACGCGTCTGGCCCTGACATTGCTTATGGTGCTCAGTTACACGACCGTATACGGTCTCATCATTCCGCTTGAAGAGGAATACCTGGGACGTACCTTTGGTCAGGTCTACTTTGATTATCAACGCGCGGTGCCTCGATTGATTCCTCGTTTCTCCCCATATGCACGGCGACGAGGGTTCTTTGACTGGCGCGTGATCAAGACGGCTGAAATTCACACGTTGATTCTCTTCCTCGTGATGGTCTCCCTGATGGCGGCCAGACTCTTGATGGAACTCCGCGTGTGGGAGCTGATCCTGCGCGGATGAGGCGGCCGAGGAACAGGGTGTAGTCAGGATGGGCAGGAAAGTACGCAAGACTGTTGGAGTAAAGCCTCCAGCGCGGGCGGCGGGGGAGTCGGTTCCTCTCGCCACACCCTCAGGGGAGCAGGGCGAAGCATCTTCGATCGAGCTTGCTCCTGCGGTATTGGATTCGGAGAGTTCGGAAGTTCGAAAGGTACTGGTGGCGCCTGCGGTTGCTCCACCGTTGCCTCCACTCAGTCCGCTCCAGCAGTCGCAGCAGCTGGAGCTGGGAATCGGTCTCGGCGTTCTCGGCGCTGCAGTCGGAGCTCTTGCCGGTTACAGCAACGCGCCAATCTATGCGCCCGCGGGAAATCTGGTGGCAGCAATCGAGGGTTGTGCCCTGGGTCTGTTTATCGGGCACTCGCTCGCTCGCACGCTTTTCCTCAACGTACGCACGCAGTGGATGCTGTGGGTGGTTCTCGGCGTGCTTACCTACGGCGGTGACCGCGTCGGTGGGCTCGGTCTGGCAGCTGTGGGTGCATTGATCGGGACCCTGACGGTGGTATTCGGTCCCTTTCAACGCCACGCCGCGAAGCCAGGTCCGGAACCGGCCTCGTTGCCTGTCCAGGGTGCTTCCGTAAAGGCGACAGGGAAGTGAGCCGCGTCACGAAAGGCCAGACTGTTTCCAGCCTGAGCCTGGCCAGCGTCACGGCTGCTGTGCGCGCGTTGGCACTCCCTGTATTGCCTGAACGGAGAGAGCGGTCGCCAGCGTGGATCTGATGTTGTTGCATACCAACGATATGCATAACAGGCGAGGTGCCTTTCCGTACCTCGCCTCTTTTCCGCGCACCTCTCGGACGATGCTTGTCGATGCGGGCGATGCCATTCGCGGATCCAATACCGTCTTTCATTTCCGTGAGCCCATGCTCGACCGGATGAGTGCGCTGGGATATGACGCGATGGCATTCGGAAACCGGGAGTTCCACTACCTGCGGGGGGTGCTATTCCGCCGCTACAGGCAGGTGAGTTTCCCGTTCCTCTGCGCCAACCTGTGCGATATGCGGCGCAAAGCAAGTCAATTCTGGCGCCCGTACCTGCTCAAGCAGGTGGACGGTGTACGCGTCGGGCTCATCGGCCTGACTCCGGTGCAGTACAATGATTCGTCGCTCTGGCAACCCATCACGGGATTTCGTTTCCTTCCGCCGATGGAGGTCCTGCCCGACATTGTGGCCACCCTGCGTTCCCAGGTGGATGTGTTGATTCTGCTCAGTCACAGTGGATTCGAAGCGGACCGTGAGATTGCTCGTGGCGTGGATGGCATCGACTGCATTGTTGGCGGTCACTCACACACGGTGCTGGAAGCTCCCACCTTCGTGGGTGGTACGGCGATCGTGCAGGCCGGCAGTCACGGGCGCTTCGTGGGGAAGATGCAGATGAGGCTGAGACCGGGTGGGGGCATTGAAGTCATCGATTATGCGCTCGTTCCCATGCAGTCGCGTGATGGAGTCGTGCACGTGCGCGAGGCCGGAGGGGCGGCGTGAGCGAGTTGAAGGGCGTGCGCGAGGTGTATCGTGGATGTGCGGGAGACGCGACCGTACGGACGGTTCTCTTCGTGAGCAACGGCTACGGAGAGGACACCATCGCCGCCTCCATCGTCGAACAGTTGCTGGATATGCTCAATCCTCCTCGCGTACTGGCGATGCCGCTGGTGGGAGAAGGTCGGGCCTACGCTCGACTGGGAGTTGAAGTCGTTGGCCCTCGGCGCTTGATGCCGAGTGGCGGTCTCGTGCTGGCCGGCTGGTCGAACATCCTTACGGACCTCCGAGCCGGATTCTGGAAGATGACGTCTGACCAGATGGCCACCCTGAAGAGTCTTCGAAAACATCTGGGTGCACTGGTCGCGGTCGGAGACAGTTACCCCGTTCTCATGGGGGCGCTCTGTGCGCGACAACCCGTGATCATGGTGGGTACCGCCAAGTCAAACTACTTCTATCCCTATTCCGCATTTGAGCGAGCGGTGTTCCGTCGCTACTGCGAGATCGTTTTCGCACGCGACGAACCCACGGCCCTGACGCTTGGAGAGCACGGGATCAGGGCGCGCTGGGTGGGAAACGCCATGATGGATTCTCTTGGCATGACTGCCCATCCCCTGCCCCTGACCTCGAACGCCATCTGCGTCGGCCTGCTGCCTGGCAGTCGAAAGGTGGCTTATCGCGATCTTCCTGTCATCCTCGATGCCGCCCGCAGACTCGGAGCGGAACGACCTGCCGAGTTCGTGATGGCTCTGCCGGACTCGTTGTCTGCGCGCGACTTTGCCGGGGCGGCTCGCGCCTATGGCTGGGAGTGGTTGCCGTTTGAGGGTAGGGCTGCGACGGAGATGAGCGAGGGGGTCGACGGCGTGCTGGTTGGATACGATCAGCGGATCCTGCTCGTACGAGGGCGCTTTGGCGACGTCATCAAGCACTGTGCCCTGATAATCGGGCAGGCCGGAACCGGAAACGAACAGGCCGCAGGTATGGGGAAACCCGTCGTGGCGTTCGATTCCGACGGTCGTCGTGAACCGGGGTGGTATCGAGCCCGGCAGAAGGGGTTGCTCGGCGACTCGCTCTCGGTTGTGGAGCGAGCCGGCGAGGCAATTGCGCGCGAGGCGCTCGAGATTCTCGGGAACCCGGACCGATATCGATCGATGCAGCAGGCGGGGTTTGATCGCATGGGGCCGGCGGGCGCCTCCCAGAAGATTGCTTCCTACATCACCGAGCAGATCCAGATTCGGGCGTCTTCAGTTCCGTGCTTTGCTTCGGTCTCATCCGCGGCGGCGGAGTCGTCTGGTGGGTAGAGGTACGCGGAAAGAGTCCACGTGATCCAGGGACTTCGGGTGTGCTCCTCGTCGCGGAGTCGGCGGGAGTCAGTCGACAGCCGCCTCCGCGTCCGGTTGTACGACGATGTCCGGGTTTGCCTTGTATCCGATCCCCCAGACCGTGATGATGTAGCGCGGCTCGAGTGCGTCGTCCCCGATTT
>JAJXVI010000192.1 GCA_021782195.1 bacterium
ACCGGGCCCGGCCTGAGATGCTCGCTCAATATCAGATGGAGCTCATCCTTTCGCCGAAAGACTGGATACAAGAGGTTCTCGGAGGTTGCGGGTGGACGTTCTCTGCCGTGACACCCGTACACCTGATCCTCCCGGGGGAGCACGGCCGTTACAGGACGACGTTGCGGTACATCAGCACGCAGTGTGCGGTCGTGAAGGTGGGCCACCTCGCGTCTGAAAAAGGCTCTGCAGCAACAGGAATCCTGCGCGTGGGAACCTCGTTGCAACTGTGGCTTGATGACACTCACCGCACCGACGCGACCATCGCAAGCATTGATCGTCGGCCCGGCTGCGACACCCTCCTGACCGCCCGATTCAAAAAAACCGAGGCCGCGTGGACGGCGTTGCTCGTCGCGTTCCTCGCTCGGCTTTTCACCCGTGGCCGCGCATCCACCGCCGGGGAGGCATCAGCCGGTCCCCTCACCGGAGGGCCACCCTCCTGATCTGCCGGTGAAGAGACCAGGGGCAACGCAAGCCTCTCGACCGCGCCTCTAGTGTGAACTGTCGCCAAGAATCTTCCTGATCAGGTCGTTGGACATGGATACGGCCTGGTTGAGCGCCTCCTGAACAGTCACACGACGACTGATCGCAGCAAACATGGCATCGTCGATAATGCCACGAATCGATTCCCACGCGCTGACCTTCGGCTGTACACAACCGTTGTTCAAAATGTTGAGCGCAGCAGCGCGGTATTGTGCGTTCCTGGCAAGCCAGTCCTGGTAGGCAGTGCTCTTTATCGCGCTCTCGCGAATCGGCAGATAGCCGGTCTTGAGCGCCCACAATACGGTTGCTTCACGTGAACTGAGGAAGCGAATGAACTTCCAGCCGGCCGCCTGCCGTTGCGGAGTCGTCTTGAAGAGCGCCAGGTTCGTTCCGGCAAACTGTACTCGCGGGCTCCGGCCGGGCGCCGTTGGCATCGGAGCCATTCCAAGCTTGAACGGCACTTTGTGCGAGAGGTACGAATACACGGCGGTCGAGTAGATGTACATGCCCGCCTTGCCGTTTACAAACGGCGCCATGGGATTGAAACTGGGAAGGGCGCTGTGGTCTACGTTGATGAGGTCGACCCAGTACTGAAGGGCTGCAACACCCAGTGGACTGTTGAAGACGGCGCGCGTACCGCTCACGAAGTCGCCACCCCACGAGTACATATAGTGCCCGAGAACGTCAACATTCGGGGTCAGCGACACGCCAAAGATACCGCGACCAGGATCCGCCAGCGTTCGAGCGGCGTTGCGAAATTCGTCCCAGGTGCTGGGAACCGCCACACCACGCGAGGCCAGCATGTCGGCATTGTAGTAGAGGACGTAGATGCTTTTGTTGAAGGGAAGCGTCCAGATCTTGCCGTCGTAGCTGACAGCCTTCCTGAACACGGGCACAATATCCGCCGCGTCAGCCGGCGAAAAGCGTGGAGACCGATTGAAATAGTCTTGAACGGGTACGACGTAGCCATAGTCAATCAGTTGCGTCGTCCAGTTTTCATAGACCTGAGCCACGTCTGGAGGATGATGGGTTGCCAGACCCTCAAGCAGTCCACGATAGAGCGCACTGTAGTCGTTCCCCCACTGCGGGTTGCTGCTTCCGACGAACTTGAGGTCCACGTGGTACTGCGGGTTCTCCCTCTCGAACTGGTTGGCAAGTTCTTGAAGAACCGCAGCATTGACACCCCGCATGGCATGCCAGAAGACGATTGTCGTTTTCGGTGTCGCGGCGGCCGGACTCGCGCCGAGCACAATGGAGAAAATCATGACAAGCAGCGCGCCAGTGAGGGCACCGACCAGGATCCGCTTGGTCACAGACATGGAAACAACAGTTCCTTTCTGTACTGACATGGCAACCCACGCAACGCTTGTAGCGTGCGTTCGAGGAGCGCGCACATCCGGCACGACTCCACCTGGTCAAGACACCCTGCGTACAAACAGAGTATCGACACTCAAAAGCAATACTGTTACTCCTGCGGCCGTGACACGTCACCGCAACGGGTGATCGCGGACTTCACGCAAGTTCTCGAGGATTCCTGTACAATCTCACCCACTCCGGTCACCCACACCGGTTACCCAAGCGGCAACGAGGCATTGCAGGCTGAGCTTCACGTTTCACACATTCCCTACAGGTTCATGGTCAGTGGCGACTGGTTCAATGCATGGAGGGCCAAACGCGTTGGATGTGCGTTCGTAGGAATCTCGAACACGAGATACCCGAAGTTGATGCCATACGGTCTGAGGATCACGAGCCAGAAGTTGCTGAGCCCTTCGATGTAGTCGTAGGCGTTGTTGTTCTGGTCGAGCAGGGAAAAGCGCCCGGTGTAGATCTGCACCTCATTCGACACGTTCTGCTGCGAAAGGTACACGATGACGAACTGATAGCCGGGCCGTGGATGGTAATAGTCCTTGATGGTCCCGACGCGCTCGATATTGGTCACGGTCACGGCAAACACGCTGTTTTGCGCAGTCTTCGGCACGTAGACGGTACCGGCACCTGGCGTGACACCGGTAATCGGGGGACCGTTCTCGGTGCCCGCTGGTGGCAGGTTGAGCCCGGATGGCATGACGGGCGGTGCACTCGGCGGTTGAATCGTCGGACTGTTCACCGGCAACGAGGCCGGCGAGGGTGGATATGCGGAAGGCGAGGGATAGGAGGGTGCCGCTGTCGCGCCCCAGGGCTGCGTGACCGGTGGAACCGCAGTCGTCGTTACCGAAACCGGATTCACGCCAGCCACCACCGGTGAAGAGGTCACACCCACCGGCGCCGGCACCACCACGGTGGGCACCGACGAATAGGAGGGAGTCTGCGCTGGCGTCGGGTTGAGCGGCAATCCGTAGGGTTGAACCGCGTAGGGTTGAACCGGGTTCGAAGCAGCCACGCTTGAACGCATGATGCGAATCGCGTGGGCGTGACCGTCCCACTCGACGGTTCCCCCGATGGCCTGCGCCATCGCTTCCACCGGAATCATCAGTGTGCCACCGTGGTCGAGCGGTGTGGCAGCAATGACCTGGTTGTTCACCTTGATGATGTTCAGACTGCTGTCCCAACCGATGGAAACACCCAGCGCAACAGCCAGGGAATCGGCGGGAAGATATGCGATACCCTCCCGAATGAGTGGTTGGACCCCAGGGACAACCGCCCCGTTCACGTACACCGAAACAGCTGTTGACTGTGCAACCGCCGGTGTGGAGACACCCAGGACGGCAACCATGAGGAGCACAGCGAGAAAGGCTCTATCCCGCATCATTCTGGCTTCCCTCCGTACGTAGAAACCGCCAGTCTCCCAACGGATGCGCGTGGGAACCAGCAACAAAGGCCCGGACGCCGGCGAAATACGCACGACCCGAGAAATCACGGGCCACGTAGGTCATGCGCGCGCCGGCCCCGGGGGCGACGCCGCGATTCTACACCACGTCCAGTTCGGGGTCAAGGAGCGGTCGTCCTGCCACCTTCGGGACCGGCGACCGCGCGTCAGACGCAGCCCAGGTTGATGCCCACGATCACAACCATTCAATCGATACGCCCCCACTCCACCTCCTCTTTGGGTGCGCGCATCCAAAGAGGAGATGGAGTGGGTCGCGTCAAAAGGCCATTGGCCGCAAGGTAACGCCAGTTTCAACCCGCGAGAGAGGGTCCGACGTGAAAGCGAGCCGGCTGTCGGGTCGCCTCTGTTGGTCTGTTCTGGTGGGAAGAAGATGCTCCCGGGCGCCCACGGGCCAGCGCAACCGGCCGCAAGAGGGGTACCGTAGAGCATGACCCTGGGCAGCAGCGTGCGGCAAAAAGTGAGGGTGGCGGTCTCGCTCAACGTGAGCGAACGGGGTGAGGTGCGTAACTTCGCCTGATGGCCCACGCGGCAGCCAGAGTGCGCTTTCCGCGCAAAACCGCAGGATGTCCGTACATCCTGCCGGGGCCGTACGATCATGGTCGAGACCGCTGTCGAAGGACGTAACCATTACACCCGGTGGCCGTCGTGCGCACCGAGACTCGCCTGGAACAGGGAGGGTGCTCGAATGCCTGCCGGACACTGTGGTTCGGAGCGAAGAGTCGGCTCCGACATCAAGCAAGGAGCAACGTGGTGGACATGATGATGAGTCCGGACGACGAGGTGGCGTATCACCACAACCTGGGATCTCAATACCTCCTGCAGAACAAGCTCGATCTCGCGATGCAGGAATTCCAGCGGGTCATCGCACTGAATCCGGAGCACACCCAGGCTCGCTTCGATCTCGGCACGGTCTACTCTCGCCAGGGCAACTACGACATGGCCATCAAAGAGTGGCAAGAAGTTGTCGCATTCGCTCCAAACTTTCGTCAGGCGCACTTCAACCTGGGCCTCGCATACGAGCGAAAGGGGCTCAAGGACAAGGCCGTCACCGAACTCCAGGTCGCGCTTAAAATCGTGCAGAATCAACACGATAGCATGGGCGAGCGCCGTATCCAGCAGGAACTGGAGCGACTGCAGGGCACCGACGACTTTCAGCAGCAGATCATCAAGGACCCGACAAACCTCGATGCGCGCTTCAATCTCGGCCTGAGCCTGGCGCGGCAGGGAAAGTACGAGCAGGCCATTGACGAGTTCCAGAAGGTCATCGAACTCAGTCCGACGCACGCAGAGGCACACTTCAACCTGGGCCTCGCGCTGTTCCGACTGAACAAGATCGCCGAGTCGATCGACGAGTACCGGAAAGCCATCACGTTTGACGCAGCACATGCCCAGGCTTACTACAGTCTTGGCCTTGCGTATGCCCAGCTCAACAATATCGACGATGCGATCAGCAACTTCGAGGCGGCCATCCAGCTGGTACCGAACGACCCCTATTTCCATTACAATCTTGCTCGGTCGTACATGAAGGCCGCTCGCTCTGACGACGCAATCCGCGAGTATCAGGAGTCGATTCGCCTCGATCCAAACGACCCGTATACCCACAACAACCTGGGACTGGCGTACATGCTCGTCGGGCGGACCGAGATGTCGATCCAGGAATTTCAGAAGGCAATCGACCTCGACCCCAACGACAACCACGTGCGCCACAACCTCGGACTCGCCTACGCCCAGGCCGGGCGTCTCGGCCTGTCGATGGCAGAATTCCACGCCGCCATTCGTCTCGAAGAGGGCAATGCAGCCGCACACTTTGAACTTGGAAAGGTCTACGGAAGACTCGGCAACTTCAGTGCCGCCAACCGCGAGTACCAGAAGGCCATCGAGCTTGACGCGAACATGGCCGAAGCCCACTATCAGCTCGGTGTGTCGTATGCGCGTCTCGGCCGACTCGATCTTGCAGTGAAGCGCTACCAGAAGGCCCTCACGCTTGACTCCATGAACCCCATGATCTACGCCTCCCTGGGGAACGCCTATGCTGAACTCGACAAACTCGACCTGGCCGTGAGCCAGTTCCAGAAGGCACTTCAGCTCCAGCCGAACCAGAGCCAGATATACTACTGGATGGGTCAGGCGTACTTCGGAATGAAGCAGTATCGCGAGGCCATCGACGCCTACCAGCGCGCAATCCGCCTGAACTCACAGAATCCGTTTTTCTATCACGCCCTCGGAACCGCCTACGCACGGCTCAACCAGAGCGATCTCGCAATCGAGGAGTATCGGAAGTCTGTCGCGCT
>JAJXVI010000193.1 GCA_021782195.1 bacterium
GCCACGATGGCGAGACCGAGTCCGGTGCCGCGCGAGGAGCCCTTGCGGCGCGTGTCCTGTCCACGGAAGAACCGCTCGAAGAGAAACGGGAGTTCTTCCGCGGGTATTCCCTGGCCGCTATCTCGGATGCAGACTTCCCAGTCGGTGGCCGTGGCATCGGTGGAGACTTGCACATTTCCGCCTGAGGGCGTGTACTTGATGGCGTTGTCCACCAGATTCAAGGCGATCTGTTTGAAGCGATCCGGGTCGGCTTCAATGCGGGCGTCCGTTCTCTTTCCGCATTCCCACTCGAGCGAGATGCCGACCCGTCTCGCGTGCGCTGCCATCCCGTCCATGGTTTCATCCAGCACCGTATCGGGCGCAATCACCCCCATGTCAAGCGACATCTTTCGAGAACGCAGTCGAGACAGTTCGAGGATGTCGTCAACGAGACGCGCGAGCCGGTCAGTTTCGCGATCAATCACTTCGAGCGAGCGGCGAAGCTCCGCGTCATTGACCACGAGCGTGTTGTCGAGTTGGTGCGAGGCGAACCCCTTGATGATGGTAAGGGGTGTGCGAAGCTCGTGTGATACGGACCCGAAAAACTGCACACGTGCTTCCTCAAGTCTCCGCAATTCAGTAACGTCGTGAAGTACGACCATTGTTCCCAGGTGCTGGTGGAGTTCGTCTTCAAACGGGAGCAGATAGAACTTCACGGTGCGGTTTCCGAGTTCTCCCTCCCGACTCTGTCGTTGCTTGCTTGCGAGACACTCGGTGAGTTCGTGCGAGAGATCGAGCGGGCGGCACAGTTCGTCGAGTGGCTGTCCGATTGCGACGTCGGCCCGGGTGGCAAGCATGATTTCCGCAACGCGGTTGAGAAACTGCACGCGGTGGTCGCGGTCCAGCGCCACCACCCCGTCAAGGAGCGTTGCCAGGAGGCTGTTCATGGTGTTCTTCTGCCCCACGATCTGACCGATCCGAGACTCGAGTTCCATGGCCATGTGGTTGATGGCAGCGCCAAGGCGACCCAGTTCGTCGCCTCCGACGGCCACGCGGTGCGAGAGGTCGCCTCCGGCGATGCGGTCTGCCGCGCCTCGCAATCGTTCGATGGGCCCTGTGATTGTTTTCGAGAGAAGCAGGGACACGCCCAGGGAGGCCAGTATCGACACGACCAGCGCCATCCCCATCAGGCGGCGAATGTCTGAGGTCATCACCCGGTCAGCAATCACCGTCGAGACGTCGACCACTCCGTCCAGGCGGTCTGCTTCGCCAAGTGGCACCGTTACGTGCACGATCTGCGCGTGAACGGGGCCTGTCGGTGCAGGGTGACCGGTTTGTGTGGAGACATGGTCGGTCTGCCGCGGGTGGCGAGGCCGAAGGTATGGGGGCGGCTTCCCTTCCGGGCTGACACTTTGCGCGGCGGGTTCGGGTTGGTTGATGAGCACGTCCTCGACCCAGGTCCGCTGTTGTCCGCGCAGGGCCTCTCGTCCCTCGGGGGGGAGCGTCGGGGGAGGGTCAGGCAGTCGCTTGCGTCGAGTATCGGCGATCAGGGTTCCTTCCGTGTCGTACAACCTGACGCGCGTCGCTTCCACGTCGGCGAATTCACGACGCAGATCGTCGGCAATCATGAGCAGGTTGCCGTTTGCATACATCGAGTTGTCGCGGATCAGATTGCTCAGGACGCGGCTCTCGGCGACGAGTTGCTGTTCAGTTCGTCGGTCCACGTAGTCGCGGAAGCGTGGCAGAAAGAACATGTACGTGACGGTCGTGGAAAAAAAGATCAACACCAGATAGGTGAGGATCAGACGCACGCCAATCGACCGTACCACGCTCATTTCTCGGACTTCCTTCAGGGGAACTGTCGTGGGTCCTGCCATGGCTTGCGTGGACAGGCCGCATCATCGGCGTGACAGATGGTTCAGCGCGACAGGGTTTCCGACAGTTTATAGCCTTTGCCCCATATGGTCTGGATGTAGCGACTCCGCTTCTCTCCAAGTTTTTCACGGAGGTAGCGCACGTGTACGTCGACAGAGCGTATGTCGTACGCTCCCGACCCCCAGACTTCGTCAAGCAGCTCCTGGCGGGTGAAAAGGCGGTTCGGGTGGCGGACCAGAAAGAGAAGCAGGTCGTACTCCTTCGGCGTGAGCATCGCAACTTCGCCTGCAACGAGCGCGCGTCGACGCGCCATGTCGATGGCAATGTCACGGAACGAGACGGTGGCCGAACTGCCGGCTTCGCGTACTTTTCGTGTGCGCTCAAGCATTCGGCGGACCCGGGCGATCAGTTCCTTCGGATTGAACGGTTTGACCACATAGTCGTCGGAACCCAGGCCAAGGCCGCGAATTTTGTCCTCGTCGTCACCGCGCGCGGTCACCATGATGATCGGAAGCTCAGAAAATTCACGAATCCGTCGGCATACCTCAAACCCGTCGATGTCGGGAAGGCCGACATCAAGCAGCACGAGATCCACCGGGCCGCTGCGCACGCTTGCGATGGCGTCTCGCCCGTTGCCAGCCTTGACCACCGTGTATTTTTCTCGTTGCAGGCTCATTTCGAGAAACTCGACGATGCCTTCTTCGTCGTCGACGACAAGAACCGTCTCAGCCATCCCCTCGAACCTCCGACCTCAACGCGTGTCACGCGTGGAATGGGCGCCACATCCGGGTGTGTTCCCCTTGCGGTGCGGGTGCATTCTCCTTGCCCTGACCATGCTCCTACGCACGCGAAGGGGTCTTCGTATACTGGCAGGGGGTAACAGACCGTCAGGCGAAGCCTCCGTCCATGAGCACCGTCAACTGCGCCCACCGTGGCGCCTCCTCCCTGGCTCCTGAGAACACCATGGCCGCCTATCTCCTGGCGATTGAACAGGGCGCGCGCATGATCGAGCTCGACGTGCGCCTGACCGAAGACGGGCACGTCGTCGTTTTCCACGATCCCGATCTTTTGCGAACCACCGATGGCAGGGGGCGGGTCGAGGCGTCAACGCTTGCGTACCTGCGCGGACTTGACGCGGGGAGCTGGTTCGCACCACGTTTTGCCGGCGAGCGGATTCCGGTTCTCGAGGAAGTGCTGGATCTCGCCAGTGCCCGTGACATCCGCATCGACGTGGAATTGAAGTTCAATGAACCGTTCAAGTACGGTCTCTGTCACGCGACCGGGCGTTTGCTTGCGTCGAAGTCGGCGTTTTCACGTTGTGTGGTGACCTCGTTTGACCACGACGCCCTGTCCTGTTTTCGAGAGGAGTTTCCTCAGGCTTCGGTGGCACGTCTGTATGACACGCACGCTCCTTCCGTGGCAGATCTTGAAAATGGCTGGTCCTCCGCCGCTGTCTACCATGCGCTGACCGACGCGGCGCTGGTCTCTCGCGTGCACGAGGCTGGTGGCGAGATCCATGTCTGGACGGTGGATGACCCCGTGGAGATGCGTCGCCTGATTGAGCTTGGGGTTGATACGGTCATGTCAAACACTCCTGCCGTTCTCCAGGCCGTTCTTGACCGGCACGTCGCCGGGGTGGCAGGAGAAGGGCAGGCGAACCAGAAGTAGCGGAGGCCTCTGCAACCGCGGCCGTTGGCGACTCAACGCCCTCGCCGCTCCCGGCCGCAATCCACCAACGGGTCGCGCGACCAGGACCGGTGCGCTCGCGTTGGCGCGCCCTTTCTCACTCCCACGATGCGGTGCACCGGCCCTCGACCTGCGCAACGACGTGAAAAGGGGAAACGTACCCTGTCTCAATCGCTCGTTCTTGCCCTCGATCAGGGAACGACTGGATCTACCGCACTGCTGGTCGACCGGAACCTGTGCCTGCGCGGCAAGGGATACCGCGAGTTCAGACAGTCTTTCCCACGACCCGGATATGTCGAACACGATCCGAACGATCTGTGGACCTCCCTCGTAGACGCCGCCCACGAGGCGCTGCGCACTGCAGGTGCTTCCTGTTCCGACGTTGCAGCAGTGGGGCTTACGAACCAGCGCGAGACGACGCTTCTGTGGGACAGGGAGACCGGCGCGCCCGTGCACCCGGCAATTGTCTGGCAGTGCCGTCGCAGTGCTGGGATCTGCGAAAACTGGCGCGCCGCCGGTCTCGGGGTACGTGTGCGCGAGAAGACCGGGCTTGAACTTGACGCCTATTTTTCGGCGTCGAAGATCCGCTGGTTGCTCGATCACGTGCCCGGACTCGAGAAGCGCGCGCGTCGTGGTCAGATAGCCTTCGGAACTGTTGATAGCTGGTTGCTCTGGAAGTTGACGCAAGGGCGCGTGCACGCAACCGATACCACCAACGCCTCGCGGACGATGCTCTTCAACATCCACACGCTGCAGTGGGACCCGGAACTTCTCGCGGCGTTCAACCTTCCCCCCGAACTCCTGCCGGTTGTGCAGCCGTCCGGGTCGGTGTTTGGTCGAGCCACCTCCCCCGAACTTGGTGGTGACATTCCGGTGGCCGGGGTCTTTGGTGACCAGCACGCCGCGCTGTTCGGGCAGGGATGCTGGTCACGGGGCCTCGCCAAGAACACCTACGGCACGGGCTGTTTCCTCGTCCTGAACACGGGATGCGAGGCTGTGGCTTCATCGCACAACCTGCTGACCACGCTGGCCTGGCAACGTGCGGGCGAGCCCGCGCAGTACGCGCTCGAGGGAAGCGTGTTTTCCGCCGGGTCCGCGGTGCAGTGGTTGCGTGACGGACTCGGCATCATTCGGGAAGCCGCCGAGACCGATTCGCTGGCACGTAGCGTCTCCGACAACGGAGGGGTCTACCTGGTCCCCGCCTTCAGCGGTCTCGGTGCTCCGTACTGGGACATGTATGCCCGTGGCACGGTCGTTGGACTCACGCGTGATTCCTCGCGTGCACATCTGGCTCGAGCGGTTCTGGAGGCCGTGGCCTGGCAGACCCGCGACCTGCTCGAGGCGATGAGGCTGGATGTCGGACACGAGCCGGGCGCACTGCGCGTCGACGGCGGAATGGTCGCCAATGACTTTCTCATGCAGTTCCAGGCAGACGCACTGGGCGTGCCCGTGGTTCGTCCCGTATTGACCGAGTCGACCGCGTTGGGCGCCGGTCTTCTTGCCGGACTCACCGTGGGGGTGTGGAGCGATCCCCGTGACATCGCTCAACGGATGAAGGTGGACCGCGTGTTCGAGCCACACTGGTCCGCAGACCGCCGCGAGTCGCAATACGCGCAGTGGGGGCGTGCAGTGGAACGTTCGCGTCGATGGGTCTTGCGAGAAGAAGAGGTGAAGGGATAATCGATGGCACGGTTTGCATCCGGCTTCCTGTATGCCCTGTGCGGGGTGCTCCTGTTGCTGATCATGCGTCCAACGGGTGGGTCTGCCGCTGACAACGGACAGATGGTGATGGTCTATACACCTTTTCCTGTCACGATCGCCGACGCGTGGGTGAAGCCGTTCGAGCAGGCGACCGGGATTCGCGTCGAGCAGATCAAGGAAGGGACCACGCAGATTTATGCCCGTCTTCGGGCCGAGCAGAGCAATCCACGCTGTGACGTCTGGATCGGCGGCGGTGGCATGGTGCCGTTCATCAGCGCGGCTGACGAGGGAATGCTGGCCCCGTATCGTCCCAAGGGCTGGGAAGACATGCCGGTTCGACGTGGAAACCTGGTGTTGCGAGATCCGGTGTGGCGCTGGGTGGGAGCCACGATCATCGGT
>JAJXVI010000194.1 GCA_021782195.1 bacterium
AAAGGCTCTGGCAGCCATTCGAACTCCCCTGCACGTCGCTCCCGTCAAACGCACGGTCAGCATACTGAAGCTCCCGTACTTTACCACCTACGTACTGCACAAGCTTTTCGAGCGGTATGACGAGGATCTTCTGTATCGCGGCGGCCTTCGCGTGTACACCACGGTCGACCCGAAATTGCAGGCCGCGGCGGAAAAGGCTGTCCGCTGGGGGATACATACCCTGGGACCCGCAGACAACGTCCACGAGAGCGCGCTTGTCGCAGTCGATACGAAGACCGGTTACATCCGGGCGATGGTGGGTGGAACAGGATGGTCAGTACGTAACCAGTTCAACCGCGCCTGGCAGATCCAGCGCCAGCCAGGTTCCTCGTTCAAAATTTTCGTATACCTCACCGCACTCGAAAGCGGCTATACGCCCGAAACCATCATGCGTGACACTCCCTTTACCGTGCGGGTAGGTCCCCACGACTGGTGGACGCCTCGCAACGCCGGCGGAGGGTTCATGGGGCCGATCTCCCTGCGCACCGCGCTCCAGTATTCGCGCAACGTGGTTGCCGCCCGGCTCGTGTACGCACTCTCTCCAGAACGAGTCATTGACACGGCATACAGGATGGGAATCCGCTCCCACATCGCGCCCAACCTCTCCATCGCACTGGGCGCGGTCTCGGTCAGTCCACTTGAAATGGCCACGGCTCTTGCAACTCTGGCAGACGGCGGTGTCCACACAGACGCGACCACAATACGCCTTATCAAGGACCCCGAAGGCAATGTGATCGAAGACAACACGTACCCCTACCAGCAGCGAGTGATTTCACGTGTCAGCGCCCTGACCATGAGCCAGATGATGCAAAACGCGGTAGAACACGGCACCGGCGTCAACGCACGAATCAGCGGTCGGTTCGTCGCAGGCAAGACCGGCACCACCGACTCCAAGCGAGACGCCTGGTTCTGCGGTTTCGTCCCGCAGCTTGCCACTGCAGTCTGGTCCGGCAACGATGACAACAGTCCGACCCACGCCTTCGGTGGTGACATCTCCGCGCCGATCTGGAGACGCTTCACCATGGCTGCGCTGAAAGCGATGCCGAAGAAGGAAGGCAAGCCGCGCTACTTCATGGCCAACAGCAAAGGCCTGGTGAGGGTCGGTATCTGCAAGGAGACCGGACTTCGAGCCAACGCGGTATGCCCGCAGATCGTCTACCACACCTACCCCTACCAGAAAATTCCGATGCGGTGGTGTCGAACACACACCTACGTACCCAAACGCAAGTCCGAACGGTTCGACTCGCATCAACCGTGGACCGCTCCAACCACGGCATCTCCAGCGAGGGACAATCAGAGTCCCGGCGCCCCCACCGACATCCGCCAGCCGGAAGCAACGCCCATGGAACCCGACGCCGGACCGACGGATGTGAATCCAACGGCGATTCCGACCGTTCCGTCCAACCCGGCGCCCGGTGAACCTGACGCGGTGCCCACACCGGTAGAGCCGGTCGCTCCTGCGACACCCGCGGAACCGTCAGTCCCAGCACAACCCGCCGCGCCGGCGCCCCCCGCCCCGGCACCCACGGTACCCAGTTCAAAGCCCGCCCCTCCTGCCCCAACGCCACCCGGTGGCGCGGGAGGGGGCAACGGAATCTGACAATCCATGTCGTCAAGTGACGCCTCTCCGAACAGTGTGCAACCGGGCGAAGCCTGGAGTCTTCTCCAGAGCGAGCCGTTAACTATCCTGCTCGACGTACGGCAATCCGAGGAGATTGCACGGGGACGGATACCGGGGAGCACCGCGCTCCCTCTTACCCAGCTCGAAGAACGAATCGAGACAGCAATACCGGATCGTGACCGCCGGGTCCTCGTGTACTGCGCGAGCGGCGTGCGGTCGCAACGGGCATGCAGGATCCTGCGCGGAATGGGCTATTCAAACGTCGCTTCAGTCAGTGGAGGCCTCACCGCCTGGCTTCAGGCCGGCCTCCCCGTCGCTACGGAGACGACGGCGGGTGTGTCGCAGCGCTATACGCGTCACGTCCGGATTCCCGAAATCGGAGAAGACGGACAGTTGAAACTTCTCTCCAGTCGAGTCCTGCTCGTCGGTGCCGGTGGACTGGGTTCGCCATGCGCCCTCTACCTTGCAGCGGCAGGCGTTGGACATCTGACGATCGTCGACCCGGATAACGTCGAACTCAGCAACCTCCAGCGACAGGTCCTTCACAAGACGCGGCACGTTGGCCGTTCGAAGGTAGGGTCGGCCCGAGAAGCCCTCAACGACCTGAATCCCGACGTATGCGTGAACGTTCACGCAACACGGCTGACTCTCGAAAATGCCGAGCAGATAGTCCCGGGCCACCATGTCGTGATCGACGGTTCCGACAACTTTGCAACCCGCTACCTGGTCAACGACGTCTGTGTAAAGCACCGCATTCCCAACGTCTACGCGAGTGTCTCCCGCTTCGACGGTCAGGCCGCGGTGTTCGTACCCGACCGCGGCCCGTGCTATCGCTGTCTCTATCCTGCGCCTCCTCCACCGGACCTCGCTCCGACCTGCGAGGAAGCGGGCGTTCTCGGCGTACTTCCAGGACTGCTGGGTATGGTGCAGGCAGCAGAGGCCCTCAAGCTCCTCCTCGGAATCGGCCAGCCGCTCATCGGTCGGCTCTTCTGCTATGACGCCTTCGACGCAACCTGTCGCACCTTTTTCTTTGAGCGAAACCCGGGATGCGCCGCGTGCAGCGTAGACGCAGACATCGAGGCACTGCTCCGCCAGCCTCCCGTTCCTGACTCCTGCAATGACACAGCCACTGACGCAAACAGCCACGGCCGGACCTGATGGTCGCGTGATCGGCTGCCGCGATTGTCCTGACACTCGACACCCCGGTCTTCTTCCCCACGTCGTGTCCTCGCCACGCTCGGGCCACGATCACGGCGCACAGGGATCGGACGCAGAGGCGAAGAATGGTCTTCGGGGCCAGTGTGTAGCCTCTCCCACGCACGGCAGGGTGTGCACGCAAGGCACAGAGTGCCCGGGGTCCGGTACGCCGACAGGCCAGGCCCGCATACGGTACCAGTCTGGTCACCGATGCCGGTCGGGGTGCGCAACCGTAGGAGTTCAGGCTGACGCAAGGAGAGGAGAATCATTGATGGGCATTGTCGACAAAGTTACCGACATGACCAAAAAGGGGAAGCAACTGGTCCAACAGAGCAAGGAAGCTGCAATCCGAAAATCGGAGCAGATGCTCCGAATCGAGCGCCTCAAGATGGAGATCAACGACCTTCGCAAAGCGAAGGACGCTCGTATGAAGGCCCTCGCACGAAAGGTCTACGAACTTTACTCACGCAACGAGCTGCGCGAACCCGAACTGGTCAATTTCTGTCAGGAACTCAAGACCATGCAGTGGCAGATAGACGAACGTTGGACCGAAATCAACCACCAGAAGAACGAATTGTGAGCGCATCCTTACAGGGTGAACCAGGTCACTCACCGCAAGCCATCCGGACCGCCACCGGCACACAGGCCCTTCTCCCGTTTCTCGTGGCAACCAGCAACCGCCACAAACTGCAGGAAATCCAGGCCATCCTGGGCAGGGACGGCAACCACACGTGCATCGGCCTTGACGAGGCCGGGGCAATGTCAATCGAGCAACCCGATGAGACTGGAACAACTTTCGAAGAGAACGCGGTGATCAAGGCCCGGTACTATGCTGACCGAACCGGTCTGCCCACGATTGCAGACGACTCAGGCCTCGTGGTCGATGCCCTTGCGGGCGCACCGGGCGTACAATCGGCACGCTGGATGGGAGAAAGTACACCTTACGAACAGAAGAACCGTCACCTCCTGACGTTGCTCGAAGGGGTGCCTGTTCCGGAACGCAGTGCACGTTTCGTCTGTGTGGTTGCGTGCGCCTGGCCAGCCGGACAGATCTTCACGGCACGCGGAGAGCACGAGGGTCGCATCCATCACGAGATCTCGGGCCACGGTGGATTCGGATACGACCCGGTATTCTTCTCGAACGAGGCCGGCCAGACATTCGGGACACTCTCGGCCGAGCAGAAAAACAGCCTGAGCCACCGTGCGCGGGCATTCCAGGCGCTGCTCGCATTCCTCAACTCCCGCCCAAACTCCCCCGTCGAACCGTAGGCGGGCACGCCAGGTCAGAAGATACCCCGACAGAAGCACGAAAGCATGCTTGACAACCGATAGTTTTGTAAGATATACTTCTCAGGCGCGTTGGCGCGGACTCAGGTTCATATCGGGGCGTAGCGCAGCTTGGTAGCGCATCTGCTTTGGGAGCAGGGGGTCGGAGGTTCAAATCCTCTCGCCCCGACCATGTCGACCTGTGGAACGCGCCCGTAGCTCAACGGACAGAGCATCGGCCTTCTAAGCCGAGGGTTGGGGGTTCGATTCCCTCCGGGCGCGCCAGACGCATACGTCGCAGAACAACTGATATGGTGAGCGTAGCTCAGTGGTTAGAGCACTGGTCTGTGGAACCAGGGGTCGTGGGTTCAAATCCCATCGCTCACCCCATCTATCTCCGCCCGGTATGGGTGTCATGTCCATCACAAAAGGAAGATGACACCAGGGCAAGGCTTATGCGTTGCGGGGTGCTCCAGAGCCTTTCAGCCGCGGCAACCTCATAGGCGCTCGTAGCTCAACGGATAGAGCATCAGACTTCGGATCTGAGGGTTGGGGGTTCGAATCCCTCCGGGCGCGCCACAAAAAAGCAACGGAAGCCCTGCGAAAGCGGGGCTTTCCGCTTTCCGTGGAGGACAAGCGACTTGAAGAAGATTCATCACAAAACCCCCCAAAATGCCAGGTGAATTTTATTCAATCGGACTGAAATCGGAAACGGCAGTTCGGTACGCGCGCGTCCGCGACGACGCAGGCGCACCAGCACATCTCGCCATCACCGTGTACCTTCCCGCGACTGTCGCCCAAAGAATCCATCGAGTGTCCGACCCGGAGTCTGACGTACATCGAGGTTTGTCTGTAGGGGTCGCCCCTTTATGCCCTGGAACACGCGAAAACTTCGAGATGCTGTGGCCAGGGTAACTTGAAGCAAAGGGAAAGGTCCGGCTTCCATTGAGTTTGTGAACAAACATACTACCACGACCTCTCGCCATTACCGTATCCCTTTCCGAACTCTCGATCAATGCTCACCTCGAGGATCCGATCCGTAGCCTGACGCACTTCGAGGCTTGCCCCCTGACCTGCTCATAACAAGTTCTGGTGCGCGACAGTGGGTACAATGACAGGTCTCGCGCCTACCGGAACCGCTTCTGCGCGCGCGCCCCCCCCGCACCGCGGCACCATCGCTGCGAGGAAAACGCGGCACCCCCGCCCTGGACGCTGCCCGCTCCCCCCGCACCGCGGCACCATCGCTGCGAGGAAAACGCGGCCCCCCCGCACTGGACGCTACCCGGCATTGTGCATATGTGGATATCGTCTGCTGCAGAAGATATCCACATATGCACAATCACCTGCGCCAACCGAGATTCAGCCGCTTTCAATGCTCGAGGGAAAAGCTGATGCGGGTTTCAAACCAGTGTGCAGTTAAATATACTTCTGGGTACAACGGAAGTATGAACAGCCTTCAAGATACTCCAGAAATACAAGACTCGCAAAACTGCGAGATGGCC
>JAJXVI010000195.1 GCA_021782195.1 bacterium
GAAAACCGAAACGCTCTGTTCGACCTGGGCAAGGCCGAGGGCGTCCTGATGGCATCTGAGATGGCGCCTCACGAATACTTTCGCCACAATGAACGGGTACGCGCGTACGTCATCGAAGTTCGTCGCACGACCCGTGGTCCGCAGGTGATGCTCAGTCGCACGCACCCGGCCCTGCTCAAGCGTCTTTTCGAGCTCGAAGTGCCCGAGATTCGCCAGGGACACATCAACATCAAAGCTGTTGTTCGCGAGCCAGGGTGTCGCTCAAAGATTGCCGTCAAGAGCAACGACCCCTCCATCGACCCCGTCGGGGCCTGCGTCGGACCGAAAGGTTCGCGCGTCCAGTCGGTGGTTGACGAACTGCGCGGGGAAAAGATCGACATCATCAACTGGAACGTGGATCCGGCGGTGTTCGTCTCAAACGCGCTCTCACCCGCCCGCGTCCTCCAGGTCGTCTTGAACAACCTGGAGAAGACCGCACTGGTCGTGGTCCCCGATCAGCAGCTTTCACTGGCCATCGGCAAGGAAGGCCAGAACGCCAGACTGGCGGCGAAGCTGACCGGCTGGAAAATCGACATCAAGAGCGAGTTGCAGTGGCGCGAGCTGCAACGCGAAGAGGAAGCCCGCAAAGTAGAGGACGAAGCGCGACGGCAGGCCCACGCAGCCGAGCGCGCTCGCATCGCGGCGGAGCGCGCTGCGCTGGGCCTGCCGCCCGAGGAAGTCGAAGAGTTCGACGAGCAGTTTGACGCTCCCGAAGCAGATCGGTCCTCGGACATCGAAGAGGGAGCACAGACGAGCGAAGTGGCGGATCCTGAAGTTCAGGACATGCAGAGCCTGCCCCCCCACTACCTGGACGAGCCTGCACCAGAGGCAGTTGCCACGGACGGCGCAGCACGAGACGATTACCGTACCAAGCGCAAGAAAGGACGCGAAGAGGAGAACGGCGCAAACAAGAAGCGGGCAAAAAGTGGCGCTCGCCCGCGGCGGTTTGAGGTGGATGACGACGAACTCAGCTCCTACTGACCAGAAACACCGGCGAGAGAGCAAGCAACGAAAGGTGTCCTCTGCTCCCAGAACGCGGGCACCCGTCTTGCCTTCGGCACAACGTGCCGCCGGTCTGCATGACGAAAGCGAGTCCCCGATTGCCGAACCTGCGATGGGACTGCCACAACGTTCGCCGGGCCAGGGCCCTGAGCGTCTCTGTGTGGTATGTCGCAAGACTCGGCCTCGGTCCGGACTCGTGCGCATGGTGCGTCCGCCGGGTGCGAGGATCGCATGGGTCGACGCATTGGACGACATCCCTGCAAATCGTGAGCGTACCGACTCCCCATTGTACAGTATACCCGACAGGGTCCGCCCAGGCGCGACTCCCCGCGCTGCGACAGGCAAGGGCCTGTACGTTTGCCGCGACGGCGACTGTGTCGCTCGCCTGCTGCGTGAGAAGAAGTACCGGCGAATGTTTATCGAGTCGATGGAAGCAGCGTGCATCCTCCTGCTGGAGCGCCTGGTCGCCCCTCCATCATCCTCGACCGACTCTCAGCCGATGATTGAAGGTAGGGATGCCCATGAATAACGCCAACAAGACGCGTGTCTACGAACTCGCAAAGGAACTCGGCTACGCCTGCAAAGATTTTCTCGATATGCTCCGGCAGATGGGTGTCGACGCTCGGAGCAATTTCAGCATCCTCGAAGACCCGACCGTGAAGGGGATACGCGACATGCTCAAGAACCGCGGTGAAGATGGCCCGATTGCGCCCCGGGTCGAGACCCAGGCCTCAAACGAACAGGTTGCAGCTCCCGTGGAGCCCGCAACTCCTGAACCACCTCCAGTGAAGCGAACACCAACCCCGAAGGGCGTCAATACGATGGTCACGACCATCGACCCGGACGCTGCAGCCAGGGTTAGCATGGCACGTTCGACCACGGGCCCCAAGCCAAAGCCGGGCGGGGAAGTTCGACGCATCATCCCCGCCCACAAGCTCGAAGCGCTACGCGCCCATCAGGCCGGCGGTGCGACCGAGGCCGCTGGTGGCACGCCCCCGGTCGCGCCGCGTCCGACGGACGTGACGGCACAACCTTCGCCACAGCGCCCGGCGGCAACCTCTCCCGGCGTGGCTCCGACACGAACAGTTCCGCCCACCGTGGTGCCGCCTTCGCGTCCAACCGTGGGAACCACGCCAGCTCCGGCGCGTCCGGTCCCCACATCCCCCACGGCGCGAATCGTTCCACCGCCCGCATCACCCACCCGTCCCCCGGTCTCGGGAACGGCCGCCGGTGTCGCCGCCGTCACTCCGCAGCAGGCATCCGTTCCCCCCGCCGCGCGCCCTTTGACGCCAACACCAACGCCGAGTCGCCCGATTTCCCCTCCACCCGCGCGTCCGACCTCGCAGCCACAGACTCCCGTGACCGCGGTCCGCCCCCCCGTGACGCAGACCGTTTCTCCGACACGCCCGACCGCGACGCCCACCACACCGCCGCCACCACGCCCCGGTGCCACGGCAACACCGGGCACTCCCCCTCCACCCCGGCGTGTACCAGTGGGGCAGCCGCCGGCACCGCAACAGCGCCCGACCACCCCTCCCGGTGCGCTCCCTGTGCAGCCCGAGATGGTGACGTCCCGCGGCCCCGCACCCCCTCGCCCGGTGACCACCTCCGCCGCTTTCTCCGCGGGCACCCCACCAGGACACACGCCGCAGCGCCCTCCCATGTCTTCCTTCGAGGCCAGGGGCCCATCACAACGCAACGCCCCTCCCTCGATTCCCGTGCCGATCACGCCCGACTTGCTTCCTCCACAGCCACCGACACCCGGCGGACGTGGTCGAGGCGGTCCCCCGCCGCGGAACGGGGGAGGCCCAGGACCGCGCGGCGGCCCACAGCGAGGTTCCTCCTACTCGCGTCCTGGGCAGATGGGCATGCGCGGCGGCAGGAACGACCGAGGCGGCCCCCGCAAGAAAGGCTTCTCGCAGCCCACGGTGCAGCAGCCCCAGTTGCCCCAGGTCGAACTTCGTGACCTGGAACTGCCCGACCACATCTCGGTCATGGAACTTGCGAGCAAGCTCGAAATCTCCCCGACCGAGATCATCAAGACGCTCATGAGCCAGGGACTGCTCGTCACCATCAACCAGACGATCACGTTCGACAAGGCCCAACAGATTGCAGTGTCCCACGGTTTCAATGCCATCCTGACCGAAGAGCACGAAGAGGTTACGCAGGAAAGCGAGAAAGAGGAAGACCTCGAGATTCGTCCCCCTGTGGTCACTGTCCTCGGGCACGTCGACCACGGCAAGACCTCTCTGCTCGACGCCATTCGCAACACGAACGTGACCGCCGGTGAAGCGGGCGGCATCACGCAGCGCATCGGCGCATACGTCGTCGAACACAATGGGCGCAAGGTCACTTTCATCGATACCCCCGGTCACGAAGCGTTCACCGCAATGCGCAAGACCGGTGCAAAGGTCACCGACGTGGCCGTGCTGGTCGTGGCAGCTGACGACGGCGTAATGCCCCAGACAGTCGAGGCCATCAACCACGCGAAGGCCGCAAAGGTGCCGATTGTCGTCGCCATCAACAAGATCGACAAGCCAAACGCCAATGTCGACCGCGTCAAGCAGCAACTCATCGAGCACCAGCTCGTACCCGAAGACTGGGGTGGTCAGACAATCTGCTGCCCGATGTCAGCGCGTCAGCGCATCGGCATCAACGACCTGATCGAGATGATCCTGCTCGTGACCGACATGCAGGAACTCAAGGCCAACCCCGACCGCAACGCAATCGGCACCATCATCGAGGCCAAGCTCGACAAGGGGCTCGGTCCAGTTGCCACGGTCCTGGTGCAAGCGGGCACGCTCAAGCTCAACGACGCTGTCGTTGCTGGCGCCGCCTGGGGAAAGGTGCGTGCCCTGATCAACGACAAGGGCAAGCGAATCAACCGCGTCCTTCCCGGTATGCCCGGCGAAATCATCGGCCTTTCCTCCGTTCCCGTGGCTGGCGACATGCTACAGGTTGTGGACGATGAGAAAATCGCACGCCAGATTGCGGTTGCACGCGAACAGCGTACCCGCGAACGCGGAATGTCGTCCACCGGCGGGCGCACAAGCCTGGAAGACCTGTTCAGGCAGATGCAGGAAGGTGAGGTCAAGGATCTAAACCTGATCGTCAAGGCTGACAACCAGGGTTCACTCGAAGCGCTCAAGCACTCCCTGGGTCGTCTCTCCGACGATAACGTCAAGGTCAGCGTCATCCACGGCGGCATGGGCACCATCAACGAGTCGGACGTGACGCTCGCAAGCGCATCCGGTGCCATCGTCATCGGCTTCAACGTTCGCCCCGATCCCAACGTCAAGAAACTTGCCGACCAGGAAGGCGTTGATATCCGCCACTACCGCGTCATCTACGATCTCCTCAACGACATCGGGCACGCCATGAAGGGCCTCCTGGCACCTGAGTACCAGGAAGTCAGTCTCGGTCGCCTCGAGGTTCGCCAGGTCTTCAAGGTCTCCAAGGTTGGAACCATTGCCGGATGCATTGTCCACGACGGCAAGGTCGTCCGTACCGCCGACGTACGCGTGCTGCGCGATGGCGTTGTCGTGTACGAAGGCAAACTCGACTCGCTCAAGCGGTTCAAGGATGACGTCCGCGAGGTTACCGCAGGCTATGAGTGCGGTCTTTCCATCGAGAAGTTCCCTGGTATCCAGGAGAAAGACATTCTCGAAGTCTACAAAATGGAAGAGAAACCCCGAGACTGATGCCCTCGCACCGACTGGATAGAGTCCGCAACCTGATGCGCCAGGTGACCTCGCAGCTCCTCCCGGAGCTCAAGGATCCTCGGGTGCAACTGCGCGTCGTGACCATCACCGACGTCGAAGTTTCACCGGATCTGCGTCACGCCCGCGTGTTCGTCAGTATCTACGGAAGCACTGAGGAACGCGCGGAGGCGCTCCAGGGTCTCATCAGCGCGCGGGGCTTTCTTCGACGCGCCCTTCACGACCAGATCACGCTCCGCCACATTCCCGAACTGAGCTTCCACCTCGACGAGTCGCTCGACCGAGGAATGCGCGTCAGCGCCCTCCTCGAACAGGCACGCGCACAGGCACCCGTGGTCGCACCCGTTGAACCGGAGGCAGGCAGCGCGCCTCCTCTGCCCTCTACCGTCGACGCTTCCTGATCGTCTCTTGGTCCACGCGGCCCATCCCCGTGTCGCACCCGGCTTCACGCCTCGACCGTGCACGCGCGACGCCCTGCGGCAACTGTCTCGTCCGTCTCTCATTCTCCCATCCCCAGCGGTCACAGGAGTCAGAAAGGCAGGATCAGACCTCCGGCTGGCTGCAATGGCACCCACTCGGGATGGGTACTCAGCAACGGGACTATCACCGTGGAAATCCAGAGCACCAGTCCGGCAAGAGGCACCCATCGCAGCCAGGCAGCGCCACGTCGAGCAACGGCGCAAATCTCCGCCGTGAACTGGGCCAGACACGCCAACGCGACCACATTCATGTACTTGCCGACCACGTCGAGCACCTGCGCGGTGACCAGAATCGTGAAGCTGTTGCTCGCCGCGCTGTTGTCGCCCGTGACCGTGATCGCGCCGAAGGTAAACGTGACATCTGCGCCATTGCCCAC
>JAJXVI010000196.1 GCA_021782195.1 bacterium
GTCAGGAGGTTGCCGTGGTTCCGGGGTGGGACCTTCTGCGGACGGGCGTCCGCGACGGCATTGGGTCTGTCGGGGATGCTGTCAGGCGACTCGAGCGGGAGAGGCGTGTCGGTTTCGAGGTCACGCGAAATGGCGGGAACCTGCGTCAGCGTGGGGGACGGGAGGAACGCTGCAGCGTCAGTCGGATGTGGCGCTCTGCTCTCGACGCCACCTGTTGAGGGGGACGGCTCGTCCTCCGCCAGGTCGCCAATTGCTGCGCGAAGATCCGCTGCGAGGGGGATGGTGGAGGAGTAGCGTTCGGTGGAGCGGGGCCTTGCACATCGCGCGAGGATGGCGCGTCCCGCCGAACTGACGATAGGGGCGATGGTGGGTCTGTCAGGCTCGGAAGGCGCCGGGGGTACGGGTCGGGAGGCCGTGGCCTCGCCGGATGAGAGTGGCCCGCTTGCAGCCAGACTGTCCGGAAGGCTCTTGCAAAGTACCGACATCGGGTACACGGGAGACGGGATCCTGCCGCTGATGGTGAAGAGCATCGTTGCTCCCCACGCGTAGATGTCCGAGCGTTCGTCCGGCACCACGTGGTCTTCCCATTGTTCCGGCGGGGCGTAGCCCACCGACCCCACGGGGACGTCGTTGCGTCCCCACGCCTTCGCAAAGCGGCGTGCAAGCCCGAAGTCGGTGAGTTTGATCGCACCGTCGGTGCCGATCATGATGTTTTCGGGCTTGAGATCGCGAAAGATGACTGGTGGGCTCTGATGATGGAGGTAGTGCAGAATCTCGACGAGGGTCAGACCGATTCGAAATGCCTCAGGCTCCAGGAGAGGCCCGCACCGTCGCACGTACTCGGCGAGGTTTTCGCCTTCGATGTATTCCATGACAAGAAAGAGCTCATGCTCCTCGTCGAAGTGGTCGACGAGTCTGGGCAGGTTGGGGTGCGACAGTCGGGAAAGGGTTGCAGCCTCTCTGGCGAAGGCCTGTCGAAGTTGCTCGAACGGAACTGTTCCCGGATGCCAGTCGGGCATCTGCTTGAGCGCCCACTGCTTGCCTGGAAGACGCAGGTCGTCACACAAAAAAACGGCGCCGAGGCCACCTCGGCCCAGCGGACGTAGTACTCGGTAGCGTTTCTGCAGGATGCGTTGCATTGGAGGGCAGTATCCTTGCCGTTCGCTGCAAGCAGTGGGCGATTCCTCTGTGGAAGCGCCACGGTCAGGTTGAAGTGCCACGCCCTGCTGGACACTCGAGCCAGGGCGGGAAGGTCGTCGGTCCACCGCGTCTGATGAACCGACGACGCTCTACCGGGGCCTTGCCTTCAGTGTGTGGCCGGTCCCTTTGTGACCTGGACGAAGCCGTCTGGTCGCAGCCACTTTCGGACGACGGCGCGAAGTTTACGCCGGCCGACCTCTAGTGCGCGCCGAGCGTCACGCACGCCCTGGTCGAGAGGCAGGCTTTGTAGAGCGTAGGAGAGCAGGTGCCCCGCGACTCCCTGGAAGCTGGCCTCTTGCAGTGGCAGTCCGTTGAGCCAGAGTGCGCGCGCTCTGGTGAGTCGGTCTTTGGGCATGAGCGTGTTCTGGAGGAACGCAAGGTCGCGCAGTGCAGCTGCCGTAGCGGCTGGCGTGTTGGCGGGACTGGCGCCAAAGTTGATGTAGAAAAGACCGCGTGTGCGTCCGGCAAAGACCGAGGAACCGACGTAATAGACGTAGCCTCGCACGTCGCGCAGATCGTGATACAGCAGTGACGTGTCGCCGGCGGAGAGAATCACGTTTGCCAGTTGAAGAATCGGATAGTCGGGGTCTTTTCGGGTGAGAGAAAGGGTTTCCGCCAGTGTGACGTCATCCTGGACACGGCCGTGGTCCGCAATACGCAGCGACTTTGCAGGATTGGAAGGGATGCTTGGATTGTCGAGGTGTGGAGTCGGGCCGTTTGCCTTCCAGGAGCCAAAGTACTGTTCGACCGTAGCGCGGGCAACAGAGGGCGTGACATCGCCGACGATCACGATGGTTGTGAGGTCGGGACGATATGCCTGGTGGAACCAGGCTCGCACGTTGTCGAGCGTGAGGTGTTTTACCGTGGTCGGTGTCGCGAAGCGTCGCGCCGGGTCGCCTTTCGGATAGAGCGCGTTCAACAGTGCGACGGCCTCGAGGTGGTTCGGTGTCTTCTCGCCTCCCAGAACCTCGTCATACAGGGAGTGCTTGACGATTTTGAAGTCGGCGGGACGGAAGGCGGGGTGAAGTTCCTCGTCCGCCAGAAGCTGCATTCCGCGGTTGAAATCAGATGAGAGGCACGCGAGGCTGAAGGAGCGGCCTGTGCTGACACTGGCGGCAATCTTGTCGAGCTCGGCCTGGTAGTCTAGGCGAGAGTAGGTTTTGCTGCCGTATGCCATCAGGTTGTCCGTCAGGCTGGCCACGCCATCGGTACCAGAAGCTTCCTGGAGACCGGTATTGGTTCGGATGGCAGCGTCGACCACAACCGTATGGCTGATGCTTTCGGGAACCACGATAAGGCGGATTCCGTTGGGGAGCTTGAGGTCGACCGGGTGGATGGTCGGGCTGGGGACGTGTACGTGCAGGGCACTGGTCGCCCACTCCGGAAGGGGCGTGTTCGCCGGCGGTACGATGTGGTTGTTCTCGGGGCTCTTTCCCTGCGCGGCGCCGGTTTTCCCCTGATTGTTGGGGACGGATACGGCAACGCTTGCCGTATCAGGAACAATGTACTTGCGGAGCACGGCATTCACATCCGCAACAGTGACGTGACGTATGGCTTCGACGTCGGCGTGTGGCGAGTTGCGATGCTCGACAGCGAGCGCCGTGCTCCAGTCGAAGGCGAGTCCCTGGATCGAGTCAGCTCGGAACTCGGCGGCTGCGATCTCGCGCTTGATGGCGACTCGAACGAGTTTTGCGGGGACGCCGCGCCTTCGGTACTTTGCGAGGACCGCCATAAGCCTTCTCTGTGCGTCCGCCGGCTTTACCGTGGGTGCGACGTCGATGGTCGCGAGCGCCATACTGCCGTGCGTAAACGACTGTGAGGAAAAACTGGTGTCCTGGGCATAGCCGCTCGCGACGAGCCCGACGAGGTCTGCACGCTGGCTGTTCAGCACGTCGCTGAGGACCTGGGAGGCTGCGAAATCCGGGTCTGCGTATCCTGGAAAGCGGTAGGCGAGCGTGACTTCGGTGTAGCTGTGGTCACTCTGGTCGGTATAGGTGGCAGGGTGAAGGGGAGAGAGTGTCACGCCACGATGTGCCGGAACCGGTGCCGAGGGGATGTCGCCGAACAGTCTGGTGATGGAGGCCAGCGCGGGTCCGGGGTCAACGTCGCCGGCGACAACCAGGATGGCATTGTTCGGGTGGTACCATTGGTGATAGAACCGTTGCAGTTCGGGGGAATTGACCTGGTTGTTGAAGCTCTCGAGGGTTCCCAGGCCAGGATCGGCGTACGGCGTGCCGGCGAAAACGTTCTTGAGGAGTTTGCAATACAGGCGATATCCCGCATCGCTGTTGTCGCGGGTGACCTCCTGCTTGATTGCGCCTCGCTCCACATTCCAGGATTTCTGACTGTCGAGAACATCGTGCGCGCGCGACGCTTCGAGATGCAGCGCCAGGTCAAGATATTGCGAGGGAACCGTGAAGTAATACTGGGTCACGTTATTCTGGGTGTCAGCGTTGGCGCTGCCACCGAGGACACTCGAGACCTGTGCGAACTGCGCCTCTGAAAGGCTCTTGCTGCCGCGAAACATCATGTGTTCGCTGGCGTGAGCGAGCCCCTCGATGTGTTCGTCATCAGAGCCGACCTGATAGTTCATCACGGTCGTGACCACCGGAGCGAGTGGATCGCGCACGATGACCACACGCAGGCCGTTGGGCAGCGTTGCACGGGTTACCTGCGGAACGGCCACTGCGGGTTGCGTCAGAAGCCAGAACAGAGTGATGCCAAGCAGAACTGCAAAGAGACGTGTTTTCATGCAGGGGGTCCTTCGCGGGACGTCGCACGGCTCTGGGAGCCATGTGCGTCGGGGTGTTGGCCGTACGGGGCGATCTTTGCTCGCACGCATGTCCAGCGGGATATGGGGGACCGGTGAGCAGAAGTTCAGCCTGCGCCTCCGGCCGCAACAGCCGGGTCGAGTTCCAGGAGTTGTTCAACAATGCTGTCAGTCAGTTCGTCGAGGGAATACAGGATGGACTGAGCCTCGTCTGCGAACTCAATGCCCTGTTCAATGAACAGCAGGTCGAGATATTCTGCGAACTGTGAAAATTTCTCAAAAGCTTTTCGGAAGAGGATCGTGACCTGCGAGAGGCGTGCCTTTCGCTCAGCGGCGAAGCGTGCCATCAAGCGCTCTTCCGTGGGAAGAAGCGCCCGCTTGAGGTCGGTCGTGAACTGTTTGCGGGTTGCTTCCTGAAACGCCCCTTCCTCTTTCAGGAAACCCTCTACCCGAACGCTCACGGATTGCGTGAGACCGTCAATGCGTTCGATGTACTCCTCAAGGGAGATGCTGCCATCGCGCACATACCCTTCCAGACTGCGCAGGCCTGCAATGATGTCAGGCCGTTCCGTGGCGTCGGAAGTAAGACCGTCAATCCCGGCGTATCCGATGTTTCGCACGTGTTGCTCATCGGTATCCGCAAAACGCGGTATAACTGCCCGACACTGGCTGCAATGGGTTGAGCCGCGTTCGTTGCGTGATCCGCATCGAACGCAAGGGACGAAGTCCATTTGGTCTCCTCGGTTTCATCCGGCACCCTAGAGAAGTGTTCGTCGCGCACTTCTCTAGGGTGCCAGACCGCGTCGCGCCTACTGCTGGGCGGCTTCTTTCGGGGTGGTCTGCTGCTGAGGGGGAGCGCCTGCCTTGTTGAAGTCATCACCGAGCGCCTGTCGCATCTGCTGATCGCGACGATTTGCGGCATCCTTTACGACGTGTTGTGCCCAACGTCCGACGGCGATGCCGCCCGCAACGACGAGTGCAGTTCCTGCCAGAGCGAGAGCCCATGCCATGAGAGTATCCTCCTCAAGGACTTTGTCACGATTATACCGACACTCGCAGTGTATGTAAAGTCGAAGGCAAACGTTCCGGGCGCTCGGTTTTACGCTTTAGAGACAGGAGAGAATGCAGATTCCGGACGCTCCGGGTTCGAGGAAGGTGTGAAGCCAAAAGGAATGATCGCGAATGAAGACGCACCATGTGCCTGTGGATGGATTCCGATGAAAATAGAGTACGAGTCGTTGATCCTGCATGTGTGGGTACTCATGACCATCGTTGTGTTGTGCTGGTGCGGGTACTCTCACAAGACCGCTTTGCGAACGAGGGGGGAACACTCCGGTCCCGAGTCGACGCGCGCGATTGCTTTTCGCTCGGACGTGACGTGGTGGCTTTCCGTGGTCTGGTTTGTTGCATCCGTTCTTGGCAAGACGGTTCTCATTCGTCAGCAGATCAACTTTGCCATGTACAACGACTACCCGGCGCTGACGTGGACGTTCGAGGGTGTGCTGTTGTTCGCACTGCTGGCTTCGTTCCTGCCGAGGCGTTGGGGTGCGCTTCTGCTGATTGTTGTAGACCTTGCGATTTCAATCGTGTTTGTGGGCGATCTTCTCTATTTTCGCTATTATCAGGACCTTTTGAGTCTCTAT